>JANTGB010000120.1 GCA_024763115.1 Desulfobulbaceae bacterium
CGGGCGACAGGGTATGTTTACTGCTACCCACCTGTCCCGAATATATATTTATATTTTATGCCTTATCAGCCCTTGGCTCGACTACGGTATCGGTATCACCCCAGGCAAGTCCCTTCGAGCTTGAAATAATGCTGGAGACGACCGGGGTATCGATATTAATTACCTCTGAAAAGATTTATTCCAAACTCAGGGAGAAGTTTTCTAAAGAAGAGTTCAATAAAATTGAAAAAACGCTACGGATTCTCTTGATTGACGCCCCCGGACGTTCAGCTGGTATAGACTTTGAAACAAGCGATGCCTGTCCCGTTTATTTTCTCGATGAAGTAGAGCCCGAGCCCATAACGCTTACGCCACCTGATCCTCAAACCATTGTCACCATCCATTTTACCTATAAGGGAGTGGGTATTCCTCTCGGAGTTGAGCATAGTTACAGGGATTACTCTCTGTATATCAACTATGGTCAAAAGACGGCTCCAACCAAAAGAGGGAATACTTTTCTTTCCATGCTGCCGTTTTACAGTGTTTTCGGGTTTGCGATTTCTATTATTCTGGCAATGAGCCTGAAACAGAAAATTGTGCTTATAGCTAAACTTTCCCTTGATCTCCTGAGTATTATACGAAAAAAACAGGTAAATATAATCTGCGTTGTCCCAGAGCACCTCTATTTCTTTTTGAAACTTGCCTCACGATATAAAGGCCGGGTTTCTGATTTAAACGCCAGGTTTCTCTGCGCCGGCAATACCTTGAAACCGTCACTTATCCGGAAATTTGAAAAGATTTTTAAGACCGTTATTATCGAAGGATTCGGCGCTACGGAAACACTGCCGGCGACCCTTAACTGTCTTGACAATTATAAAGCCGGTTCCCTGGGCCTGCCGATGTCCTCCATGATTGAAATAGAAATAAGAGACCAGTCCGGCGAAAATGTCAAAACCGGTTTCAGCGGCGAGGTATGGGTAAAATCTCCAGTCTTAAGCCCGGGATTTTTAAACCAGCCGGAAATCAGTCGCCGATTTTTTAAAGACGGCTGGTTTTATACCGGAGACCTGGGACATAAGGATGATTCCGGGAATTTGTTTTTTGACGGCAGACAACAGCCATTCACAAAAGTAAATTCTCAGATGGTGGATTTAGTCGAGGTGCGAAACCTGATAAACGCACATCCATTGGTAAAAAAATCAGCAATACGGGTAAGGAATGGAACTGTCTCGCCCCATATGCTCGAAGTTGAGATCAAACCTGTTTCCCGACCCGGCGTTCATAAAGCTGAAACCATAAAGGCACGGATGATTCATGATTACCTTTCCCGGTATTTGTCCAGCCATAAAATCCCTGAACAAATCAGGATTATTGAGGAATGTCGGCAGGATTGAAATGAAAAATTTTCAAGCGAAAACGCCGTTGGTTACAACTATTATCAGCGCCGTCTTTTTTTTGATTCCGGCCTGGTATCGCCTGTTGTCTTTCAGTAACGTATGGGAGCGAACCATTGCTCTCATCACCCTGCTTATATACGCGGCCTGGATGAAATGGGAGAGCGCGATTTCAGTTAAGGAAATCTCCAGGGATTATGCGGCCAATGACAAATATACCATGGAATTGGCGGCCATGGCCAAAATTACAACCCTGACCATGGCCCTGGTTTTTACCCGCTCCATAGATTTCATTCCGGCAATCATCGGCATCATATTTCTTGTTTCGGGGATTGTCGTAAGAACTTGGGCGATTAAATGCCTTGGCAAAAATTACAGTCACAGAATAAGGGCAATCAAGCTCCCGGTTTGCATGGACGGGGTATTTCGTTTTGTCCGGCATCCCGCCTACCTGGGTACCTTTATCGCCCACCTTGGTTTTGTGCTGGTTTTTTTTAATACATTTTCAATTCTGTCCTTAATCTTTCTCTGGGGAGGCGCCGTACTGGTAAGAACGATTGTTGAAGATAAATATCTGCAGAATACAGCACAATACAGGTCATATTCCAGGATTGTTCCCTATCGGCTTATTCCCTGGATATGGTAGAAATATTGTAACTATTAAGGGTAGGGGCGAAAAACTGCCACAACCACTGTTCTGTAACTATTCAGATGTGCTTTAGATGTGCGTGATAAGGCTGGCGCAGCATACTAATGCTATGTAAGACAGCATTATCGCACGCAGATGAAGTGCAGCTGAATAGTTACGAAATATTCAATAATTATTTATGACCAAAAGAAGCTTTATTCCGATAATTTTAAATTTTTCGTTTATCTTCCTGATCTGCGTCTTTGCCGTGGTCAGGTACTTAAACAACTATATGCTGGTTAAGGGGGTAATTAATTTTGATATCATCGTCATCGGCCTGTACCTTCTCTGGCTGCTGGCCGAATTCGGAGTGACCCGCAGCGAAATCAGCAAGGGAGGGCGAACCGCTGATTTCGGTACCTGTGAAATATACGCGCTGGGCAGGGCTTTAACTTTTCTTTCCGCCTTATGGTTTCCCTCAATCTGGATACGCATTAATCCCATGGCCCTGCTGGGAATTTTTGTTTTTGTCGCTGGATTCAGCTTCAGGCTGTGGGCCATCCATACCCTGGGAAGGTATTATTCGCATATTGTCAGAAAGGTTAAAAGGCACAAGATTATTGACAGCGGCCCGTACCGAATCGTCAGGCACCCGGCATATACCGGCATGATCTTCGCCCATGTCGGTATACTTTTATACTTTTTTAACTGGATTACCCTGCTGATTTTAATGTTTATCCTGGTTCCGGCAATAATTGTCAGAATATTGATCGAAGAAAAAACCCTTTTTGAAATCACCGGCTACCGAAAATTTGCTCAGGGCCGGAAAAAAATATTGCCGTTCATCTGGTAAACTTTCATGTTATCCGCCAGGAAGAGTAACACCTCCTGGCCTAAAAGCAACCGTGAGCAACATGCATTTTCAAGGTAACTGCCATGCCTGGGCTGAAAAACAGGCGCAACGAACCATAAAAATGCCTCTACATTTTCGGATAAAAAAATGCCTGTCAACAAACAACATACAGCCATCTCATCCAGGATTAATTTAGTTCTTGTGGGGGGAACCGGCTATGTCGGCAATGAAATTATTAATTATATTGCCGATTATTTACCGGAAGAAATAAAAATAAAAGCCCTTGTCCGTGGAGACGGCAACAGGCTGCAAAACAAAAAAACGCCGAAACTGGAAGTTGTCAGTGGGGCGTTACCCCATGTCCCAAGAAATTTATTTTTTGACAGCCCTTTTATTCTCATCCACTTCGGGACCAAACAAATAGACAGGGATGGAACCGGCTTTGATCAGATAAATGTTGAAGGAACCAGGCAACTGCTTGCCTGCGCCGGCCCTGGCCTGCTTGGGGTCATCTATGGAAGTTCCATGTCCGTTTACGGCCAGGGAACTCAATCCGGGATTTCCGAGGATACCCCGGCAAATCCCGGGACAGCCCTGGCTCACAGCAGGCTCAAGGCGGAAAATGTGATAAGAGCGGCAACACGGCAACGGGGAAAATCCGCTTTTTTGCTGCGACCCCGGTTTATCCTTGGCAAAAACGACAGACATACCCTGCCCGGATTGATAAAACTTTACAGAAAAAGGATCAGGATCGGCTCAGGCAGTCAATCGTATTCCATTATTGATGCCGAAGATTACGCAAGAATCGTAGTTCAGATCGCAAAACGGATTATACAAAGAAATGAAACAGGCAACCATGTGAGAAAGGCTGTGAACATAGGTTATGAAAAAACAATTTCTTTTAATGAAATCAACAGGGTATTTGCCGAATATTCTTCCCTGCCTGCCCCGTTCATTCAAATGCCGGTCTGGATGAGCAAAATATTTAGAAAAATTCCGCACCGGGCCTGCCGGAGTCTTGCCACCAAAATTGAATTGATAGGACGAGATCATTCCGGCAGCGTAAAAACACTGGAAAAAGAAATCGGCTCAAAAATAATCGGCAAAAATCCAGACATGATCCTGAGAAAAATTATCGAACAAGCCGGTTTAAGCACGAATTTACAGGCCGGTAAATGAAAAAGATATTGCAACATAATGAACGTATGAGTGTTGCCATTGTTGGCGGAAAATTTGCCAACCAGCAGATAATGATCCGGAACCGGATTAATGTCCCGATTTTTTTTGTATTAACAAAAAGCTTTTATTCAGACCTTTACCGGCAAATAGCAGACTCGGTTGCCGGAATTCTTGCCAAAATTGATTTCAATGACCATGACAGCATCATTCATGCCTCGGCTTCCATAAAAGATTTATTTTTTACAATTAAATTTTCCAGAGAGCGGAAAAAAACTATTTTTGAGTATTATGACCGTTACTTCAAACCTGGTGAGCTGGTATCAGTAAGGGCGTCCACTGTCGGGAATATTAGTGACGAAAGCGAAGATTCGGTCAATAACGCCTTTGCCGGAATGAGTGAAACCTTTTTATATACGCCGCGCGAAAAGGTAATTGACGCCATATACGGATGCTGGGCCTCCGGTTATTCACCGGAATCGTTAATTTACAGACACGCCCAGGGTTTCAGCCTGAGTGGATTCTCCGTGGCCGTCGGTATCCAGAAGATGATATTTGGAGAACGCTCCTTTGTCATGTTTACCTGCAACCCGGCAACATCGGCTAAAGATACCATAATCGCCTCGGGCCTGGGAATCGGCGAGGGAGTTGTCCGGGAAGTTGTGCCAATTGACCATTATTTTGTCAGCGGTCAGGATGGGTCGATCAGGCATGAAGTAGTCTGTAAGGACAAAAAGATGTCTGGCGATTTCGCCGGAGGACATGGCCTGAAAGTTGTAACCGTTACCGGACAGGAGGCGGCAAGCGCGGCGTTAACCGATGAACAGATTAGAATAATTGTTAAATTCGGGGCGAAAATAGAAAACATGTTTGGCGCTCCCCAGGATATTGAAGGCACCATAACGGCTGACAACGAAATACATTTTCTTCAATCCCGGCCCATCGTATTTGACTATGGGCGGCGGATTGTCTGGAGCAACTCAAACATCACTGAAAGTTTTCCCGGTATTTCCACGCCGCTCACGTTTTCATTTGCCCGGTATTTTTATGAAGTTATTTTTTATGATGTTTACAGGCTGCTGGGCATATCGCCTTCCGTTGTTGTGAATAACAGCCGGCACCTTGCCAAAATGGTGGGTTATCTTGACGGACGAATATATTATAATTTAACTGCTTTTTACAATTTGCACAGCCAGACCCCGCTTTTCCCATTACTTAGAGCGCACTGGGAAAAAATGATCGGCTTAGGTTCCTCATATCAGACCCATGACGGAATTTATGGCTCCGGTTTTGTCGAAAAAATACGTGGAGTTATCAAGATAGCCTCTGGTTGTCGGCATATTGGCGGCCTGTATTTTCGCCATGATCGCAACATGACAAATTTTTACAAATGGTGGGACAGGTTGAATGATGATCTTCGTAACCGCGATTTAACCGGGATGGATCCCCTGGAAGTTGTCGGGTTGTTTAATAATGTATGGAACGAGGTAAGAGACAATTGGGGGAAAACATTAATAAATGATTCATTTCTGCCGGTTTTTAACGGCCTGGCGGAAACGATCTTCTCAAGACCTGAATTTTCAAGTTATCCCGGATTATTGAGTGATCTCTTATGCGGCGGCGGCAAACTGAAAAGCGTTGAAATTATGCTCTCGGCTGTTTCCCTGGGCGAGATTGTCAGAAATTCAAAAAAACTGACGGCTGTTTTTAAACAAAAATCAGATATTGAAATCTGGAACCTTGTCAAAGAAAAAAAAATTGACAACCAATTTCGCGCCGCAGTTCTAAAACATCTTGCTGAAAACGGTGACAGGGGATTGCAGGAATTAAAACTTGAACAGCCCAACCTGAGAGAAACCCCGGATGAGTTGATCAGCATTATAAGACGATATGCCGACCGGGAAATCACGGTAGCGGCCCTTAGAGCGCACGAAAAAAAGGTCAGGCAACAGGCGGAAATAAAATTACGGAAAATTATGAAGGGCCGTCCTGTAACTTTGTTATATTACAAATATATCCTGGCAAAATTACGAAACTACATCAGGCATAGAGAGAATTCAAGATATTGCCGCAGCGAACTTTACGGCTTTTCAAAAAATGTTTTCAGTGCATTGGCTAAGTACTTTGTCAAAGAAAAAATTATCAGGGACAGGGACGACATCTTTTTTTTAACTATGGAAGAGATTTTCGGCTATGTTGACGGCACCGGGGTAACGGAAAACCTTCTTTATTTAGTGGAATTAAGAAGAAAAGAATTTGCCGTGAACAAAGAAAAAAACTGCGCTGAACAAATTACCACCATCGGCCCGGTTAGAAAGAATTCTTATGCCCCGGCCCCTGATTGCCGGAAAGATCAAAATAACATACTGAAAGGGCTTTCCTCGGCCTCAGGGAAAGTATACGGCATTGCCAGGATAGTCTTAGATCCGTTAAAGGTTAAGAAAATTCATGAGGATGAAATCCTCATAGCCAGGGAAACTGATCCCGGCTGGCTGTTTCTGATGATGTCCTCAAGGGGGATAATCGTCGAAAAGGGGAGTTCGCTTTCACATACCGCAATAACCGGCAGAAAATTTAATATCCCGACTATCGTGGCGCTGAAAGATGTAACCAGGATTGTTCCCGACGGTGCCTTGATTAGCATGGACGGCGCCACTGGAATTGTTGAAATTATTAATGAATACCCGGAACTGCCGACCAATGGCGGACAGGTATCGATAAATCCCGAAACCGGCGCTGTCGGCTAAGGGCTCACTCAAAAATAAATGTAACTACTCATGGGGTAAGCGCTATAACTTCGCTAACCCCTGTAATTGTAACTGGTTACAGGGTGCCGTAGATTTTCGTGATCAGGTCGGCG
>JANTGB010000121.1 GCA_024763115.1 Desulfobulbaceae bacterium
CGCCGACCTGATCACGAAAATCTACGGCACCCTGTAACCAGTTACAATTACAGGGGTTAGCGAAGTTATAGCGCTTCCCCCATGAGTAGTTACAAAAATCGTGTTATTAAACCATTCCACAAGATTTCTGGATGTGAATTTTAACCGGATATTATTGTAAAAAACTTGCTCTTTTTTTTTATTTCGGTTATATGACCACCTGGTCACATCATGAAAATCAAGACAACAGTAGCAAGTTCGACCTTTTGTAATCTGGCTCGGCAGAAACAACAGGCGATTGTCAAAGAAATGGTGCGGGAATTTGCCGCTCAGGGTTATAAGAAGGCGAGCATCAACACCATTGTCAAAAATCTCGGCATTGCCAAGGGCTCACTTTACCAGTATTTCAAAAACAAAGAGACTATGTTTTATTTTGTCTTTGAGCAGTTTATCCGGCTGGTTAAAGATAGTATCAAACAGGGAGTTTCCCTGGATGATAAAGCTGATTTCTTTGTTCAGGTCAGGAAAGTTATGGAAACCGCGCTTAACTTTGTTGACCGTTATCCTGATTATTTTCAGATCTACCTGCAAATTCTTTTTGAACATGATGTGCCGCGCCGCCGGGAACTATTGGCTCAGGTCAGGCTTTTTTCCCGTGATTATTTTGGCCCGTTATGCTTAGCGGCCAGGGAGCAGGGGCGGATTCGGGACGATGTCTCACCAGCCATGCTGATTTTTGTTTTAGACGGTATAATTGATCGTCTGCTCCAGGATTATGTTCGACCATTGGTTGACAGCAGCCTTGAGTTACAGAAAATGGGGCTTAAGGAACGAACCGGCGGAATTGATGAGATAATTAAAATTTTACGGGATGGATTTAGAGGATAACGAGGATACGGCAATATGGATGATTTAATAAAAAAGACGGGATTAGGCGATATTCTTGAAAAGATAAGAAACCGGGAGAGAATAAACAAGTCTGACGCGTTGCGACTCTACCAGAGCCATGATCTCCCGGCTGTCGGTTATCTGGCCAATATTGTCCGGGAAAGGTTAAACGGCGACAAGGCCTATTTCATCTATAACCAGCATGTAAACTATTCAAACAAATGTATTAACCTCTGTAAGTTCTGCGCCTTCGGCAAGGACAAGTCTTCTGCCAAGGCTTATGAAATGACGGTTAGCGAGGCCGTGCAAAAGGTTAAAGATCGTCTGAATGAGCCTGTTTCCGAGGTCCATATTGTCGGCGGCCTCCATCCCGACCTGCCCTTCTCCTATTATATTGATATGCTGCGCGGTATCAAGGAAGCCCGTCCTGAAATCCACATCCAGGCCTTCACATGTGTGGAAATCGCTCATCTTGCCGATATTTCCGGCATGTCTGTTACGGAAACATTAGAGGAACTTATGGCTGCCGGTATGGATTCCATTCCCGGCGGCGGAGCAGAGGTTTTCAGTCCCAGGATACGCAAGCTGACCTGCGAAAAAAAATTATCCGGTGAAGGCTGGATCGAGGTGGCAAAAACCGCCCACCGCCTTGGCCTGCGCTCCAATGCCACCATGCTTTACGGCCATATTGAGACTCTGGAGGAAAGGGTTGAACATCTGGCTGCCCTGCGAGCGGCCCAGGATGAGACAAACGGTTTCCTGGCCTTTATCCCCCTGGCCTTTCATCCCCGGAACACTGAAATGGCAGACCTGTCCCGCTCCAGTGGTATTGATGATCTGAAAAATATTGCCGTGGCCCGCTGTTTTCTTGATAATTTCTCTCATATTAAGGCCTACTGGATAATGATCGGCCCCAAAATGGCCCAGATTGCTCTTTCCTTTGGGGCTGATGACGTTGACGGCACGGTCAAGGAAGAGATTATTACCCACATGGCCGGGGCTGAAACCGAACAGGCCATGAGTATTAATGAACTGGTGCGTCTCATCAAAGAGGCGGGCCGGATTCCGGTGCAGCGCGGTACTCTGTATGATGAAATCAAGGTATACTAAGGAAAGGCAATGGATAAAATAACCACAAAAGTTATAAACGGAGAGCGGATCAGTCCCGAAGAAGGTCTGGAATTGCTGGCCGAGGGCAATTTTTATCAGCTTACCATGCCGGCCGACGCAGTGCGCAGACGGCTGCATCCCGAGCCCATTGTCACCTATGTAATTGATCGTAATATCAATTATACCGATATCTGTATTTCCGCCTGTAAGTTCTGCGCCTTTTACAAGGCCCCGGATGATTCGGACGGCTCGGTTTTAAGTTTTGCCGAACTGGAAAAAAAGGTTAAAGAAACTAAAGATCTGGGCGGTACCCAGATTCTCCTCCAGGGTGGGCTTCACCCGGATAAATCCCTCGAATTTTATGAGGACATGCTTCGTTTTATCAAAAAATGCGATATTCACATTCATGGTTTTTCCCCCCCGGAGATTCATCATTTTGCCGTTATCTCCGGCCTGACCGTTAAAGAAGTAGTGGCTCGCCTGATAAGAGCCGGGCTTGATTCCATTCCCGGAGGCGGGGCGGAAATTCTTAATAACCGGGTAAGAAAAGAAGCTGCCCCGCGCAAGTGTACGGCTGACGAATGGATAGCCATAATGGAAGAGGCCCATAACCAGGGCCTGCGCACCACAGCCACCATGATGTTCGGCCATATTGAGACCCTGGAAGAACGGATTGAACATCTCTGCCGGATCAGGGAGCTGCAGGATCGCACCGGCGGCTTTACCGCCTTTATTCCCTGGCCCTTTCAACCGGACAATACGGTGTATGCTGATATGTCCAAAACTACTGGTTTTGCCTATCTGCGCATGCTGGCCTTATCAAGGATATTTCTTGATAATATTGATAATATTCAGGCTTCATGGGTTACCCAGGGGCCCAAGATCGCCCAGGTCTCGCTCTTTTGCGGGGCTAATGATTTCGGCAGCACCATGATCGAAGAAAATGTGGTTGCTGCCGCCGGGGTAAGCTTCCGGCTGTCGGAACAGGAAATTCGCTATCTGGTCAAGGAGGCGGGCTTTATTCCCCGGCAGCGGCTGATGAATTACGATCTGGTCGACAATTAATATGATTCTCCATCGCGCCCCTTTTGTCGTCCCGGTTTCCCGGCCGGTTATAATAGATGGCGGGGTGCTTGTTGCTGATGATAAAATTATTAAAGTTGGCCGTTTTAAAGACCTAAACTTTGAATCGGCAGTTGTCTGTGATCATCCTGAGACAATTTTAACTCCGCCCCTGGTCAACTGTCATTGTCATCTGGAACTGGCCCATCTTGCTGAACTTGGCCAAAAATCCGGGCCTGAAAATTTTACCGGCTGGGTAAGAGAGCTGGTAGCAATCCGGCAGGAAAAGGTAGATGACGGCTTGGCCGCAGCCGCTAGGGAGCTTGCCGAGCTGGAAGATTCCGGGGTGGGATTGCTGGCTGATATCGGCAACCTGCCGCAAAGTGCCGCTATTGGTGAGAAAAGCAGAGTCCGGGTAATTTTCTTTCAGGAAATGCTGGGCCTGGCCCAGGATGCGGCTCGGGAAAACATAAGACTGCTGGCAAAAGACAGCCGAAAAAATTTTACGGCTCACGCCCCGTATTCCTGTGCTGCCGTCCTGCTTAAGGCGATAAAGGAAAAGGCCCGGCAGCAGAGGCGTATTTTTTCCATTCACGCAGCTGAATCCCTGGACGAAAAACAATTTTTATCTGACGCAAGCGGACCCATGCGAGATTTTGTCGAAGACAAAGGAGCATGGGACAACTCTTTTGTCGCGCCGGGCTGCGGCACTATTAATTACCTTAATCGTCTTGATATCCTTGATGAAAGAACGCTTTGCGTTCACTGTGTTCATGTAAGTGAAGCGGAAATTGCAATTATTGCCGCCAAAAAGGCAAAAATCTGCCTCTGTCCGGGCAGTAATAAGTTTCTCGGGGTTGGCAAGGCTCCGGTCTCAATGATCCTCAAACAGGGAATCATGCCTGGGCTGGGCACTGACAGCCTGGCCGGAAATCTCCATTGCAGTATCTGGGAGGAAATGAGAATTTTAAGCCGGCAACAGCCTGATATTGACCCGGCCCTGATTTTTACCATGGCTACCAGGGGCGGAGCAGAAGCCCTGGGTTACAAACAGTATGGTATGCTGGAGCCTGACAACAAAGCGGCAATGCTGGCCGTGTCCTTTAAACAAGGGCGGGAAAAGGAAGTTTTAGAGTTTTTAACCTTAACCGGAAAAGATATCAGGATACGATGGATAAGGTAAAACAACAGTGCTGCTGATTATATCTATGTTTTTGTCGTAACTGTTCACAGGAAACCGCATATTCGGAGTCTCCCTCCGGTCACTTACGTTCCGTTTTGTCATTATCAGACAGTCAACAGGTTGTTGTCTGCTCTCGATGTCTCGCTCTGTTCGCTTATCGGCTATGCTCAATCAGATCTGCTGTTTGGGCGCCGCCACCATATATGGAGAAATTACCAGTTGGTGGGTACCCGCTTTCTCAAGCAATCACAATATACAGTATGGGCTCGTAGGTTTTTGTTGAACGATCACCCGCATTATATCTGTTGGGTTTCGCTATATTTTCAGAAGGCAAAACTTTCTGTTAAAACCAAGGGTTAGTGAAATCCAACATCAGTTAAGCGGACATCCGGTTACCGGTTTTTTTTATTACTGGTGCCATTGAAGCATTATTGGTTCCGGAAATTGCTTCGAAAAGTCAAATTTAGTGAACTGGAACATGTCGGCAATTATTGCCTGTTTTATTTTAATATTCGTTTGATATAGAGATGGTTAAAAGTTTATTGTTAAGTTTATTATTTATTTAACAGCTTTAAATTATTATATATTCTTTTGTGTATTTTTTTATTTTTCATTGTGGCATTACCGTTGCATGGAAGAGGTGGCAAGAGAAAATTCAAGCTGTTATTTTAGTCTTAGGAGGATATTGCATGTCTGTTATGATGAATCCGGTTCTGCCGGTTCCCGGCCCGCAAAAATTGTTGAAAAACAACACAGGATACCATGACAATGCAGATAATTCATTTGCCGGCCATCTTAATCGCCGTCTTGATGAAAAAACGGCAAATCGAGATAAATTAGGGGTTGCCGACCGCAATGAAACAAAATCGCGGACAACGGATAAATCTCATACCCATCGGAAAGAAGATGCGTCTGAAAAGGAAAAAGTTAAGACAAAAAGCGCTGAAGAGGATTATTCTCTTGCCGCTTTACTAGCTGAATTTATGGAGGAACTTCAAGCAGTTGCCGGCGAGCAGCCCGGCGTTTCCGGCGGAGAGTGGAATGTGGGAATTCCAGACATGGAGGCGATAAAACAGCTGGCTGCCGATGCCGGAATGACCGAGATGGAACTAACGGATTTTTATCAGCAATTTGTCGGGCCTGAGAAAAAAATAAGCCTGACTGATTTTTTTACCGCCCTGCAGCAGTATTTTGCCGGATATGAGGAAACCCCGGCAATCACGGTGCCGGAATCAGAGCTGCCCATGCTGGAGACAATTTTAAGCAGGATGGGGTTGCCCCAGGATGTTTTAGATCAGTTAAGCGCCCAGGCCGTGGATCGTGACGGCGTCCTGGATTTGACCGGATTTTTTAAGAAGTTACAAGAGGTTGCCGGAGATGATTCTTTAGATATCAAGGGCTTGACTGCAGTTGATCTCAGTGACTGGGAAGTAGAACAGCTGCAGAATCTGCTTGATCAGGCCGGGGTTACCCTGGAAAAACAAAATGAGTTATTGCCGGAGCGTTTTCTTGATCAGGTTTCAGGCCGGTTCAGTGAAGAAAAGCAGCCGGTTTCCATGACCCTGGAAAGGCTGACAAATATACTCAAACAAGGAATTAATGAAGTACGGATCAATGAGCCTGAACTGAAATTGTCTGCTTTCCTTAATGATCTTAAGAAGATAGTTTCTCAATCCGGTTTTGAGAGCAAGAGCGCCGGTTGGACTCCGGTTGTCCAGGAAACAATCGATACGGTTTTTCAAAAGCTCCAGGAAATCGTAGACCTGGCCCAGGTTAAAGCCACAGAAGATAATTTGCTGGAAGATATGGCTCTGGAAGCTGATTACGGCAAGTGGGTTAAAGACAGGGAGGAAAAATTTGCAGACTTGACCGGTCGTGATGCAGATTTTTCCGGGGAAGGCTTTTCAGCTCAGAATGATGAGGCTTTTTTGCCGGTTCAGGATGATGAAGAAAGCCCGATGGTTCGCCCGCTGTTTCCCCAGCATACTACAACAATTTCACAGGTAAACGACAGCCATAATAGTGCGGCTCCGGAAGCTGCACACAGCGTCAGGCATCAGCCGGTCCCGCACCGGCTTCAGCAGCAGGTTATTCAACAGTTGTCGGCCGGAGTTATGCGGGGGCTGAGAAATCAGGAACATCATCTGATCTTGCGCCTCTATCCCCAGGACATGGGTGAGGTAAAAGTTGATCTTACAGTCCGTGACGAGCAGGTTTCAGTTTCGTTTAATATGGAAAATTCCCGGGTCAAGGAGATGCTGGAGAGCAATATGGATGATTTCAAAGACAGCATGAACAGGCAGGGGTTTACTCTTGGTGAATGTTCCGTTTCCGTAGGTTACCAGGGTAATGAAAATAACGATCTCCGGCAGCATTTTGTTATGAATTATGAGGGCATGGCAGGAAACAGGGAACCCCCGGCAGATCTGCCTGATGATGTGCTTTATCACCAGGCCGTATCCTCAGGGCGTTATGCTGGTAATGGTATCAGCTTGCTGGTTTAAATGTCTGGTTTGACTTGTCCAGGTAAATAATAAAATGTAACTGCTCATGGGGTAAACACCTAATGATTGCAAATCTCAGTATTTGTAACTGTTTACAGGGTGCCGGAGATTTTCGTCATCAGACCGGTGCCGCGTATTAGTCATACGTAAACC
>JANTGB010000122.1 GCA_024763115.1 Desulfobulbaceae bacterium
TCAATTCTCCAATTTTTCGCTACGGCTTCTATTCTCGGACAGCCTCCTAGCGCAATTAAGGCGCTTACCCGGTAAGTAGTTACAATTAATGAAAAAAACAGTCCATAACCCTGACCTGCCAATTCTGCTGGTTGATGACGATAAGGATGTCTCCAGAGTCCTGAGTCGAACCTTGCGCCTGAACGGTTTTAACAATCTGCTCAGCCTGACCGACAGCCGTGAGGTGTTGCCGTTGCTGCGGCAAAATGATGTTGCCCTGGTTTTGCTTGATATTACTATGCCTCATTTCAGCGGGGATGAGCTGCTGGAAAAGATAGCGGGTGATTTTCCCCATCTGCCGGTGATAATGGCTACAGCCTCGGATGATATTGAGGTGGTGGTGGGCTGCATGAAAAAAGGGGCCTTTGATTTTATCACCAAACCGATCAGGGTAAGCCGTCTGCTCTTTGCGGTAAAATGCGCCCTTGATCTGCGCGAGTTGCGCCGGGAAAATGAAGCCCTGCGCCTGAAGGAAAGCGGGCCCAGGCCCAAAAAACCGGGGTTGTTTGCCGACATTATTACCGCAGATAAGCAGATGCAGAAGATATTTAATTATATCGAGGCGATAGCGCCAGGCAATCAGCCGGTGCTGATAACCGGCGAGACCGGGGTGGGCAAGGAACTGGCTGCCCGGGCCATTCACGCGGCCAGCGGCAGGAAAGGGGATTTTGTCGCGCTTAACGCGGCAGGACTTGATGATGATGTTTTTGCCGATACCCTGTTCGGCCATGTCAAAGGGGCTTTTACCGGGGCGGGCGGCAGGCGGGACGGCCAGATAAAAAAGGCGGCGGCCGGAACCCTGTTTCTTGATGAAATCGGTGACTTAAGCCCGAAATCACAGATTAAACTTCTCCGCCTTATCCAGGAAAAGGAATATCTGCCCTTAGGCGCTGATAAAATTCGAAAAACAGATGCCCGGATCATTGCCGCGACCAACCATGATCTCAGCCGCATGGCAGCGGAAAATTATTTCAGAAAAGATCTTTATTACCGGCTTTATGCCCATCAGGTTGAATTGCCCCCCCTGCGCAACCGCCTGGACGATCTGCCCCTGCTGGTTGAACATTTTGTCGGCTTGGCCACAGCAGAGTTTGGTCGGGAGAAAATGAGCATCAGGCCGGAACTCCACCCCCTGTTGAAAAATTATGCCTTTCCCGGCAACATCAGGGAATTGAAATCTCTTGTTTTTGATGCGGTCAGCCGCCAGCAGGGCCGGATTCTGGGCTTGAAGGTATTTGCTGATGGGGCGCTTACCGGCGGTTTGCGTAGTTCACCCCTATTTACTGAAAACAGCAGGCCGGGGATCACCTTCGGCCCCCAGCTGCCTACTGTTGTCGAGGCGCGGCGCTGTCTGATTGCCGAGGCCCTTGAACGTTCAAAGGGCAATATCAGTCTGGCGGCAAAGTTGGTCGGGTTGAGCCGGCAATCCCTCAGTCAGTATATTCGTAAACATAATCTTAAGTTTTCGTCTCTCAAGTCAGGCAATGACAGCTGATTGTCCCCCTGCAAAGAAAATTGCGGTGGGTGGAAGCGTTGCCCTTTCCTATCGTGTCGATTTGTCGATTATTTTTTTGATTTTTTTCTTTTTCGGCGACTGGTGTAAACTTAAGTTGCCCCCCCCGCCATTTTTGTGGGTTAGTTATACGTAAGCCGGTCTAATCGTGAAAAGATTCGGTGACCTGTGAGTAGTTACTAATTTTGTTGGTATTTCCAACTGTATCTTCCGTATGGAAAAAAATAAAATGTCGGCATGATTTTTTCATTCAGTATCAATTTTTATTAAAGATGTTTGGTAACTGTTCAGGTAGGGGTAAAATTTACCCTTAACATTGAACTGTTACAGTTTTTGTAGATAATGCTGATGTCGGATAAAAATACGGGAGATGGCTAAATGGCCGAAACAGGTTATGCCGGGCGGCGGGTGCTGATTGTTGATGATGAAAAGCTCAATATGGAGCTGATGGCCAGCATTATTAAATTTAAAGAAGTCGCCTGCGATGTTGCCGAGAATGGCAAAGAGGCGGTAGAAAAATATGAGGATGGCCATTATGACCTGATTTTTATGGATATTAATATGCCGGTTATGAATGGTTATGAGGCTGCCAAGCTTATCCGTCATAAGGAAGAAGAAAAGGGGGCTGAGCCGGTTCCCATAGTTGCCGTTACCTCGCTTCAGGCCCCTTCAGGGGCAAAGGAATTTGGTCTTGATGGTTTTGATCATTATATTGAAAAACCATTCCGGGTTTCTCAAGTTGTAGATATTATGAGTTATTTTTTTAACCGGTAGTTAAATTATAACCGTACGTTTGATATAGTTGACAATATCATTTGCCTCATCAAAATGGTTGAAGATAAAGAGATCATCTTCCTGTATTTTTCCGGCTTCGAGCATTGTTCCCTTGATCCAGTCAAATAATCCCTGCCAGTATTCCCTGCCCGCCAGAATAATGGGAAAGCCCTTGATGCGCCTGGTCTGAATCAGGGTTACTGCCTCAAACAGTTCATCCAGGGTGCCGAAGCCGCCCGGCATGCAGATAAAGGCGGTAGCATATTTTATCAGCATGACCTTGCGGACAAAGAAATATTTAAACTCAAGCGGCATATTGGCATAGCGGTTCTGTTCCTGTTCAAAGGGCAGGTCGATATTGAGGCCGATGGAAATGCCGCCCGCCTCTGCCGCTCCCTTGTTGCCGGCCTCCATGATACCGGGGCCGCCGCCGGTGATTACGGCGTAGCCTGCTTCCACCAGACCGGCGGCCACGTTTTCCGCCAGTTTGTAATAGGGGCTTTCAGCGCTTACCCTGGCTGACCCGAATATGGATACTGCCGGACTTTTAACTGCGGCAAGGTTATCGAAACCCTCGACAAATTCCGACATTATCCGAAACAGCCGCCAGGAATCTCCGGCATTAAAGGTATCCAGCCAGTATTGCTGTCTTTCGTCAACTTTATCGGGTATTGTTGTCATCTGTTATTCTCCTATGCACTTCATCCGGAGTTTTGCAGGGTGCGCACCCTATGCAGAACCGGGAAAGATGGTTTTATTGGAGCCGAGCCAGAGCCTCTGCCGCCTCCTGGTTGCCGCTATCTAGTTTTACGGCCTTTATATACATTTTTATAGCTCTTTTATCAGCCATTTTTTCATAGGCCCGGCCAAGATAATACCATATTTCACTTTGTTTTCGATCAACCCGCAAACCATGTTCAAAAGATTCGGCTGCCTGATGTTCATCTCCCTGATCTAGATAAACCCGGCCGAGCCGCAACCAGTACTGCCAGCGGGAACCGTCCAGGCCCACTGCCTGTCGGCAGAGCGACAGACTTATTTCCCCGCCCTCTTTTTCAATATTATAAAGTGCCCCAAGAAGACTTAATGAGCCCGCATCCCGGGGATTATGACTGACTGCCCGCTGTAAGTGTTTGATTGCTTCACGATTGCTTCCCAGTCCGGCACAGGCCTCGCCCAGATAATGATAAATTGCCTCATGCCCCATATTTTGTCGGTCGGAATTTACCAGATTGCTTCCTTTGTAAAGCACATCAAGCGCCTCATCATATCTTTTGGCCCGGCAATAGAGCTTACCCAGCTGGAGAAGCAGGCCGAAATTATGATCGTCAATTTTCAGGGCCTTCTCAAAATGGTGAAGAGCCGCTGCTGTTTCTTTCCGGGCCAGAAGGGCAAAACCGAGATTATAAAGGGCCATAAAATCGTCAGGTTTAATCGTCAACACCTGTTTAAAGAGAGGAATAGCCCGGCGATACTGATTCATCTGGGCCAGGGCCACGCCAAGACTGTTAAGCAGGTTGATGTTTTGCGGATCAAGGGCCAGTCCTTTGCGATATTCTCGCACCGCCCTGGTCAGGTTGCCCTCGTTATAATAAACATCACCACTGATATTAAGGCTTACGGCATCAAATATGGTCAGGCTGTCCGGCCCGTAAAAGCCGCCATGGTGCAGGGCCTTGCGGCAGTTTACCGGAATTTCCGTTTTTTTGTAATCATGAAAGGGATAGCAGGCCAGGCCCAGGGAAGAGCTGTATCCGGCTGCTTTCAGCCTTTTTATAAAATCAATACCCCAGGATTTGGCCTTTTCCGGCTCAATACCGGAAAGAAATATAAAGGCTTCCTGAGTATCAATGGGTACTACTTCCACCTCCGGGCCGGCCAGGGTTATGACTCTTGTCGGAAAGTGATCATCATCAACCGGTTTTTCAAGTCTTATTATAAAGAGGGCAAAAATTTCTTTTTTGCGCCGGAGACGGCGCAGAGTCAGAGTAACCGGCCGGGGTGGACGGCGCAGGGGATGTTCTCCGGGTTTTATCAGAGAGTCGGCGGAACAGAGAGAGTATGGGCCTCGTTTTCCTGCTGTCTGCAAGGCTTCCCATGCCTGTTCCTGTATTTTCTCAAGATCGGCCGGCTGGTTTTGGTTTCCGGTAAAGGCCAGGCCTATATGGACTGTGGAGATGTTTTCCCGTTTAAGCCAGCGAAGCAGCATGTCAGCTATTTTCAGGGAATTGTTATGGGATGCGTCAGCCCGGAAGAAGCCGAAGACCCCGGAACCGAAATAGCAGGTCATGGCAATATGGCCGATCAAGCTGTCAAGATAGGCCCCGGACTTAGAAAGATAAAGGGTGGCCTGTTCCGCGTTTTTGGCCCTGGGATACATCTCTACCAGGGCCAGGGTGGCAGTGAGATGAGGTTCATTTTCTTCACGGCTTCGGCTTAGAACATCGCTGGCTCTGGCCAGGAAACAATGAGTGCTGAGCAGGCCGGTCAGTGGGTCAATGGCCCATTGCTTGATTTGGGTTAATTTGTCGCTGAGTTGCTGATGCCGGGCTGCAAGCTCCGGGCCGGGCAAGGACTCGACATTTTGCAGCACTGCCAGGGTCTGGGGTTTGTTATTGCCCATTGGCAGGGGCAGAAAAATTTCTTTTGTCTCATCGACAAATAAGGGGCTGTTTTTGCTCACTACCCTGGTTAATGATTGTTGCCATTGTTCCGGGGCCTTTTTGGGTATGGCGGGAAGAAAGGTGACTTGAGCACCGGAGAAAACCGCCTGGGCCGCCTGGCTGAATTCCGGCTCCAGCAGTCGACAATCATTATAGGTAAGTTCTTTTTTTCGCAGGTAAAAGGGAAAACTCATTACTATTCCTTAATTTTTTCGGCAAAGGCGGCCAACAGACAATCACCCAGTTGCGCTACCTCGTCATTGCTTACTGTGCGCATATCAAGAAGCAGGTAGTCATTTTCTATCCGGGTGATTACCGGCAATGGCGCGTCACGCAGTTGCTGTTCCAGTT
This sequence comes from Desulfobulbaceae bacterium, assembly GCA_024763115.1. Lineage (GTDB taxonomy): Bacteria > Desulfobacterota > Desulfobulbia > Desulfobulbales > SURF-16 > JANTFJ01. The sequence continues at coordinate 5,341 of JANTGB010000122.1, forward strand.
CGTTCACGGTGCGATCTCCAGGGGCCAGAATAACGGCCCGGCTGGCCAGGCCGTGTTCCGGCATGGCCCCACCGCCCACCCTGGAGAAGGTTGCCGTGGTTTTTACTTCGCATCGGGGGCTCAGCTTTTTTTTAATGCGCCGAGCCAGCCTGGTAGCCCTCCGGCTGATTTTTTCCAGGGGCATGGTCATCATTTCCAGGGTGGGAATTGTGGACAGGGCCTTTTGATCGTCATAATATAAACGCAGCACAGCTTCAAGCCCGGCCAGGGTAAATTTGTCAATGCGCAGGGCCCGGTTCAGGGGATTTTGTTTTACCTGTTCAATAATCCTTTTTTTGCCTATAATAAGACCGGCCTGGGGGCCGCCGAGCAGTTTGTCGCCGCTGAAGGTAACCACGTCGACTCCTGCCTTGATCACCTCTCCCACCGTGGGTTCGCGGGGCAGGCCATAGGGAGAAAGATCAAGCAGACAGCCGCTGCCCAGGTCTTCCATGACCAGCAGACCATGTTCCCGGCCCAGGGCCACGAGTTCGTTTAATTCCACTTCGGAAGTGAAACCGATTACCCTGAAGTTGCTGGTATGCACCTTGAGCAGCATAGCGCTTTCCGGGGTAATGGCTTGTTCGTAATCAAAGAGATGGGTGCGATTGGTGGCCCCGACTTCGATCATTTTCGCTCCGCTTTTGGCCATGACATCGGGAATGCGGAAAGAGCCGCCTATTTCCACCAGCTGTCCCCTGGAGACAATAACCTCCTGATCTTTAGCAAGGGTTTCCAGAACCAGGAGAACAGCGGCGGCATTATTGTTAACCACAAGAGCGGCCTCGGCTCCGGTCAGTTCGCAGAGAAGATTTTCCACCAGTTGATAACGGCTGCCCCGTTTGCCGCTGGTCAGGTTGAATTCCAGGTTGGCATAGCGGCTGCCCACCTGTTGGATCGAGGCCATGGCTTTTTCCGGCAGCAGAGAGCGGCCCAGGTTGGTGTGCACCACAACGCCGGTTGCATTGATTACGGTGCGGAAGTTTGATTCCAGCCGCCTGGCCAGCCTTTTGTGGAATACAGGCAGTAATTTTTCTCTGCTTAAATCAGCGACCAGTCTTTTCTCTCCGGCTAAAATGGTCTTTCTTTCTGCTGCCAGCAGGGAGCGGATTTCGTTTTTTATCAGCCGCAGCGGGGCCGGAGTGCTGGAACCGACCCAGTCGAGGAATTCATCAACCTTGGGTATGGCACGCAGTAGTTTCCGGGTTTTCGGGGAGATTTTTTCTGAATTTTCTTTTTTTGCCACGGTTTTTCTCTCAAATTATGAAATTATAAGTTATTCATGGTAGGTAGTTAATAATTCTAACATAAATTTTGCCGTTAGCTGGATAAAAAAATTATATGGCTGTGAGGTAACCGTTCACCAGAGAGTAAATCTTTGCAATATTTAAGTCTCTAAGCGTTTACCAGTGCCTTAGATTTGTTCATTCGGAGTCTCGTTCCTCGCTTACCTGTGCCTGCGCAG
>JANTGB010000123.1 GCA_024763115.1 Desulfobulbaceae bacterium
TGGTGCTATGTAAGACAGGCTGATCGCGCAGGTAAGCACCCTTAAAAACAGGGCATAAACTTCGACTCCGAATATGCGGTGCCCTGTGAGCAGTTACACAATTTTTTGTTTTAATTTTTGGTAACTTCTCCATATATGGTAGCGGCACCCGAATCGTAGGTCTGCCGGCGATCATTGTTAAGCTGTCGGAGGCCTCTTTTTTCAAGCCGAGTCTTGGAAAAAACTTAGGCGCTTACAATTCTCTAAGCAGATTTTTTACAATAGATTGAACTTGTCAAGTTGTCAAGTTTCAGTTGACATAACGGGCAAGTATTGGATTAATCGTATACAAAAACACTGATCAGCACCAGCAACCCGATCAGCATTGAGGTAATACTCAACACCAGCACCATTCCCGCCATAATGTCTTTAGACTTACCGACTTCAGGATGAATTTGCGGATGAAGATGGTCAATAATTGTTTCCAGGGCCGTATTAGCCAGTTCCGCAGCCAGAACCATGCCGATACAGAGCAGAACAAAGGCCCACCAGACCAGGGCAGGCTGGATAATGAACATGCCGACTACTAATAACAGGGCGATACCTGTTTGTATTTTAAAATTATTTTCCGACCGGAATGTAAAATAAATACCAGCAAAGGCATTGGCCGTTTTTTTAGCAAGACTCTGATTCTTCATAAAGGGTAACTATTCAGGCAGGGGGGGGAGAACTTCCCCAACCACCAACCTGTAACTGTTCAGAGGTAAGCGAACGAAGTGAGACTCCGTATGCTATAGCTGTGCGTGATAAGGTGTAATATGAACATTTAGAAAAGTTATCTAATTGCATGCAACCGCAGGCATAACTCAAGCTACGTTGCCGGGAGGCTGTCCGAGAATAGATAACCTACTGCAAAATCGGATAAATTGGCCCATTTTCCCGCTACGGCTTTTATTCTCGGACAGCCTCCCGGGATTACATAATTGCATATCGCTTTTCTAAATATTTGGATTACGCCTTAGAATGCGAACTTATTTTTGCGCAAGTCCCAAGTAACCAGGGGGAGACTCCGGGATAAGGCGCAGCTGAACAGTTACCATATTGTTCCCCGGTTGCTGAATGATATCTCCTGACGGACGAGGCTGAACTTTAATCCTGCAGAAACTGCTTATTAATCGTAATCTCCGCCTTACCCCGTAGATATTCAAGCCAGGCTGAAATCAGGTTAAATTGATTCTCTCGCTCGATATCGGCTTCTATGGTTTCGCGCTGGGCGGCAAATTCTTCATCTGTAGGTTTCTTAATTTCCCTGAGATGAAAGACATAGAATTTATCTTTGTTATCAAAGACTTTTTTCGGCAGAGGATTTTTCTCCGACAGATTAAAGGCTTCATTGACAACTCCGGCAGGAAGCCCCTTGCCCAATTTTCTGCTTCTGGAAAAAAATTCCGATGCCGCAACCGTCAGTCCCTGCTCACCGCAAAGTGTGGCAAAATTGCCGTCCCGGACTCCGGTCAGCAGTTTTTCCGCCGCCTCTTTTGCCAGTCTCCGGGATTCCGCTGTAATATAATCTTTTTCAACTCTTTCTTTTACTTCGGCAAAGGACGGTGTTTCCGGCCCCTTAAAATCTTCAACATAAACGATATAATACCCTTTCGGGCTTTCAAGCAGAGAGCTTAACTCCCCTTTTTTCAGACTGAATACAGTCTGAATCAGATCAGGGTTGCCGGAAAGTTCAGGCGGAACCGAGTCCTTGCTGAAAAATTTAGTTTCCGCTATTTTCACTTTGTTGTCGGCTGCGTATTTAGCCAGGCTGCCGGAAAGAATAATTTTTTCATAGGTCTCATTTGCCTTGGCAAAAACAGCGGTTTGAGCCTGTTCCTCTTTCATCTTTCTCAAAATGCTATCCCTGACCTCGGCCAGCGGTGTTGTTTTGCCCGGCTTGATTTCTTCAAGTTTTATAATATGAAAGCCGAAGCGGGTGCGGACTATATCGCTGATTTCTCCTTTTTTCAATCTGAAGGCCGCCTCGGCAAAAGGTCGTACCATCTGTTTTTTGCTAAAAAATCCTAAATCACCGCCATTAGCGGCAGAACCGTCATCTGAAAATTGTTTGGCAAGAGTAGCAAAATCTTCTCCGTTTTCGGCCCGTTGAAGAATATCAGCTGCTTTTTTCTCCTGTTCAGCCTTGTTTTTGTCCGTGACCCGGAGGAGAATGTGCCGGGCCCGTCTGGTTTCAGGCACGGAATATTGATCAATATGCTGCTGGTAGTAATCTTCGATGTCGCCTTCTTCAATTTTTACGGCAGCCGTCTCATCAGCCGCAAAAAAGGATAAATATTTTAATTTAACCTGGGGCAGGGTGCGGTAGTCATTTTTATTTTTATCAAAAAAATCAGTCAGGGATTCTTCATTGACCACAACTTTGTCAATAAAGTCAGCCGCATTGAAAACAACATATTCAAGCCGGCGTTCTTCATGCTCATAAAGAAACTTGTCCCATAACTCACTATCCAGGACATGAGCAAAGGCTGCAATCCTCCGGGTTGTCGTGCCGGAAAGAATATCAGCGCGCATGCCGGTTTCAAACTTTTTCGGCGTCAGGCGCGATCCCCTTAAAACCGCGTTATATCTCTCCACATCAAATTCACCGTTATCCTGAAACACCTGCATATTTCTGATGTAATCCTGAATTTCTTCATCACTGGCATAAATCCCCATTTCCCGACCGCCCTGACGAATTAAGGATGTCTGGATCAACTGATCGAGAACCTGCTTTTTCAGACCAATGGTTTTGGCGAAATCGGCCGGCAGATTACCACCGAACCGGGCCTGATACTGATCCATGGTACGTTCGTATGCTTTGTTATATTCCTGAAAAGTAATGGCTTGGCCGTTGACTGTGGCAACAGCATTACGACCCGGCCCCTGGTTGGTGCCTACGCCCCAGAAAACAAAAACCAGAATAATGATAATTACCGTGGCCTGCAGGTAAGTCGATTGCGCCTTGCGACGTAAAAAATCAAGCATTTTTTCTCCTGACCGGCTGCTGCCGGGTTAATTTTTTGTCACTGCTAGGAGGTTGTCCGAGAATAGGCATTTTTTCTCAAATCAAGGCATTTTTAAAAAATAAGCGCAGTCATATAGTTGATATTACGAGCATTATTTTTTTAAAATAACACAGAGTTGGGGAAAAAGGGCATTCTCGGACAGCCTCCTAGGTATCTGTTGCCGAATTTTTGTAACTATCCAGAAGTAAGCGAACTCAGTAAGACTCCCGGTAAGCGAACTTTGTGAGACTCCCGGTAAGCGAACTTTGTGAGACTCCGTGCGCTTTAGCTATGTTCAAACAGGCTGACGCAGCAGACTAATGCTATGTAAGACGGACTGTTAGGGCCCATATAAAGCGCAGCTGAACAGTTACCTAATTTTTTAATATAAACAGAATAATCAATCCAGGTAAATATTTATCTGCTACGCCTTGGCCAGATTTCCGCCCTTAGCCAGATTAACCACCAGGGGCACATCAAGCTCAAGCGCCGATTCCATGGCCTCCCTGATCGGTTCGGATATGACATCAAGCATCTCTTCCGGGGCTTCAAAGATCAATTCATCATGAATCTGCAGGATAATCTTCACTTCGGGAAAGTCTTTTGTTAATAACTCGTCCACCTTAATTGTGGCAAGTTTAATTATATCCGCCGCCGTGCCCTGGATCGGGGTATTGACAGCCGTACGTTCGGCAAATTCCCGCCGGGTACGGTTGCTGCTTTTTATCTCGGGCAGTAGACGGCGTCGTTTGAGCAGGGTAGTGACATAACCGTCTTCTCCAGCCTGTTTTATCATGTCATTCATAAATTTTTTCACCCCGTTGTAATGGGCAAAATAACGATTAATAAAGGTCTGGGCCTCTTTACGGCTGATGTTGAGCTGACCGGCCAGGCCAAAGGCGCTCATACCATAGACAATACCAAAATTAATGGTTTTAGCCACCCGCCGCATATCGGAAGTTATAAATCCCGGATTAACCCGAAAAATTTCCGCCGCTGTCAGGGTATGAACATCCCGGTTCTCATGAAAGGCTTCCAGCAGGGCCTCATCCTGAGAATAATGGGCCAGTACCCGGAGGTCGATCTGCGAATAGTCGGCGGCCAGGAAAAGGAAACCTGTTTCCGGGATAAAAGCCTCCCTTATCCGTTGTCCCTCCTTGCTCCGCACAGGAATATTCTGGAGATTGGGGTTGCTGCTGCTCAGTCTGCCGGTGGCAGTTACGGTCTGATTGAAAGATGAATGAATGCGGCCGGTTTCCGGGTTGATCAGAGCGGTCAGGTTATCAACAAAGCTTGATTTAAGTTTGGCCAGGTTGCGGTAAGTTATAACCAGGCCGGGCAGTTCATGGTAAGCGGACAGTTTTTCCAGCACCTTGATATTGGTTGAATAGCCGGTCTTGGTCTTGCGGCCATGGGGCAGACCGAGCCTGTCAAAGAGAATTACCCCCAGCTGCCGGGGTGAATTAACGTTAAAAGGCTCTCCCGCCAAAGAAATAATTTTCTCTTCCAAAGTTTTTATCTGCCCGGCAAATTCAGCGGATAACCGCTTAAGAGCCAGGGGATCAACCTTGATCCCGTTTTCTTCCATTTTGGCCAGCAGCGGGGCAATTTTCATCTCCACCCCGACAAACAGATTCCACAGATCAAATTCCTTGAGCCGGGGCTGAAACTGCTGCCAGAGAAGCAGGGCGGCCCGAACATCTTCACAGCTGTAATCTTTCGCATCTTCAGGGCTGACAAAGGAAAAAGGTGCCTGGCGCTTGTCCCTGCCGGTAACTTCGGCAAAAGATGTCATCGCAAGCTTAAGATATTCCCGGCTGAGATCATCAAGTTTATGGCTGCGGCGGGAAGGGTCAAGGAGATATGAGGCAATCATCGAATCAAGCAGTTTTCCCGCAAGAAGCAGATCATGCCGTTTTAATACCTGGTAATCGAATTTTATATTATGAGCCAGTTTGGCCAGGTCGGGCCGGGAAAAAAAAGGCCGCAGCACCTGTCGCGCTTTTTCTAAATCAGGCTGTCCGGACAGGGGAGTATTGTCTTCCCGGCAATGGGCCAGGGGAATGTAGAAGGCCGTGTCGGTATTGGTGCAGAGTGAAATGCCCACCAGGCCGCAACGCAGGGCGTTAACCGAGGTTGTTTCCGTGTCCACCACCAATATTTCCGCCTTTTCCAGTTCCTCCTGAAGACGAGAAAAGTCATTATCATCAGTCACCAGCAGGAAACCGTCATGACTCATCTTTTCCGTCTGTCCGGTGCTTTTCAGCAGACGGGAAAATTCCAGCTCAGCGTATATTTCCTGTAATTTTTCCTGATCCGGTTCCGGCAGGATATAGGCATCGGCTGAACCTGGAATTTCCAGATCATCCTTTAAGCGGATTAATTGCCGGGAAAGAAAGGCCTGATTTTTAAAGGTAACTAGATTTTCTTTAAGTTTTGATTTTTTCAGCCGATCAAGATTGATGAAAAGTTCAGGCAAGGAGCCATATTCATTGATTAATTTTTCGGCTGTTTTGGGGCCGACTCCGGGCACGCCCGGAACATTATCGGCCTTATCACCCATCAAGGCAAAGAGATCATTTAATTTTTCGGGATTTACATTATATTTTTTCAGGACTTCAGCCTCAGTCATGATCTTATTGTTCATGGGTTCCCAAAGGCTGATCAAAGGGGAAACAAGCTGAAGAAGATCCTTGTCGCCGGAAACAATGACAACCGGAACATCCTGACGTTCCAGCACTCGCGCCGCTGAGGCGATAAGGTCATCTGCCTCAACTCCCTGTTTTTCCAGGCAGAGAATATTGTGGGCCGCAACAATTTTTTTAATCCAGGGGATCTGGCAGGCCAGATCTTCAGGCATAGGGGGCCGGTTAGCCTTATAATCCGGGGAAATATCGTGACGAAAGACCGGGCCTTTAACATCAAAAGCAACAGCTGCGTATTTTGCCTCTTTTTCCCGCAGAACCCGCAATAAAATATTGGTAAATCCATAAATTGCGTGGGTCGGCAGCCCGTCTTTGTTGGTAAGAGGGGAAATAGCATGATAGGCACGATAGATATAGGCGCTGCCGTCAATTAAATAAACAGGATTTTTTTTCATGGCAGGAATGTAACAGGAACAGGATTTTTTGGCAATTGGCGGAAAGCTGATTATGACAAAATGATTAAAGGTAACTGCTTACAGGGCAAAACTCCGACTTTGTGAAGTGCCGGCATACGTTTACAATTTATGTTAAAGTTTATTTTTATATTACCGATATGACAAACAAGACCGAATGTCTAGAGAAAATACAGTGCAGGGAGGATATGGCAATGAAACTGACCGATGCAGTCGCCCGGATTCAAACGGAAAATAAAATAAAGGTCAAAAAGAGTGCCCAGGTTACGGAAACCGCTGCCGGCGCTGTTGCCGCAAACGACAGTGTAAGCCTCTCTTCCGGTTCCCGGGATGTCCGGAAAATTAAAGAGATTCTGCAGGAAACGCCTGATATCCGGGCGGAAAGAGTTGCCGAGCTGAAAGCCGGGATTGAAAGCGGAGAATATCAGGTTGACTCACGCCGGCTGGCCGACAAAATGCTTGCCGATCTGCTTAATGAAGAATCTTTGTTAAATCCCTGATCATCACAGAATAATTCCGGATCATCATGTTCATTATCAGCCCCCCGCATCAAGTACAAAGGTTGGAATATCTGTAAGCGTTCACCAGCACCTCATCTTTGCCCATTTCGGAGTCTCGTTCCTCGCTTACCTGCCTGCTTGAATAGCACCAGTATGCTGCGCAGGCACA
>JANTGB010000124.1 GCA_024763115.1 Desulfobulbaceae bacterium
CTCGAATAGCACAAGTATGCTTCGAAGTCCCAAACGAACGAATCTAAGGCACTGGTAAACACTTACAGGACTGAAGGTTATCGTAAATTTGGTGCCCCCGGTGAACGGTTACTTAGGGCTCACTCAAAAATAACTTCGCATTCTAAGGCGCAATATGAACATTTAGAAAAGCGATCTGCAATTATGCAATCCTCAACGTAGCTCTGCTACGCCTGCGGTTGCATGCAATTAGATCACTTCTCTAAATATCCATATTACACCTTATCTCTACTAATTTATTTTTGAGTGAACCCTAAACAACTTATAACTTATCTTAAATATTCGGCAAAGGAAAAAACTGATTAAACTTCAATTACTAATTTATCCCTAATGAATAAGGCAATGTCAAATAAAAAAAATCTACCATCGTTTATCCATGTGGAGTATGATGTGTTCCGCTTGCCGGTTGACGGCTCATAACGGCTAACAGGTTATGATATGCAGAAACTGAAAGATAAAGTTGTCGGTATCATGGGCCTGGGCGGCCTTGGTTCCGTCGTGGCTGTTGCCCTGGCCAGAGCAGGCGTGGGCTGTTTGCGGCTGGCTGATTTTGACCGGGTTGAAAACGACAATCTAAAACGGCAGCATTATTTCTCGGATCAGGTGGGAGAACTGAAAACAGCAGCCCTGCGGGAAAATATCGGCCGGATTGATTCCGGGATTAAGATTGAAGTTATCAATGAACAACTTACCGGCTCGTTGATTGTTCATTATTTTAATGATGTTGATGTGCTGGTCGAGTGTTTTGATCAGGCCGGAATGAAAGCTGAAGCCCTGCGTACCGTATTGACTGATATGCCGCAGGTGGCTTATATCGGGGCTTCAGGGGTGGCAGGCTGTGGAGACGGCAACCTGATTAAAACCCGGGAGACGAAAAAGGGAATTTATCTGGTAGGTGATTTTGCCTCCCAGGTGGGGCCGGAGCAAAAACTTATGGCTTCCAGGGTAGGTATTGCCGCTCATCATCAGGCTAACCAGGTGATACGTATATTGTTAAAAAAAGTGGCGGGCCGCTGATGAAGATAATCTGTAATGGTGAGGAGCTGGAGGTTGCTTCCGGCGCTACGCCGGCGGAATTAATTGCCGTCTTAGGCCTGAAAGCGGCAAATGTCGTGGCTGAGCATAACGGACGGATCATTAAACCTGAAGAGTATGAAAATTGCCGGCTTGAAGAAGGAGCCGTCCTGGAGCTGATCCGTTTTGTCGGAGGGGGCTGACGGCAGCCGGAATAACGCAAGATTGAATATGTTAACAATTGCTGATAGAACATTTACTTCCCGCCTTTTCGGCGGCACTGGAAAATTTGCCTCAGCCCAGGTGATGAAAGATGCCCTTGAGGCCTCGGGCTCCGAGATGGTCACTGTGGCCCTGCGCCGGGTGGACCTGCAGAATCCTGAAGATGATATAATGAGTATGCTGAATCGGGAAAAATATCTTTTCCTGCCCAATACCTCAGGAGCAAGAGACGCAGATGAAGCTGTGCGTCTGGCCCGTCTGGCCCGGGCCTCAGGTGGGGGGAACTGGCTGAAACTCGAGGTAACTCCTGATCCCCGCACTCTGCTCCCTGATCCGGTGGAAACCCTGCAGGCGGCGGAGCGACTGGTAAAAGAGGATTTTATTGTTCTGCCCTATATTAATGCCGATCCCATTCTTGCCCTGCGGCTTCAGGATGTGGGGGTGGCGGCTGTCATGCCGCTGGGCTCACCTATCGGCACCAACCAAGGTATTTTGACCCTGGCCCAGGTGGAAATAATTATAGAACAGGCCCGGGTGCCGGTGGTGGTTGATGCCGGGCTGGGGGCTCCGTCCCATGCGGCTCAGGCCATGGAGCTTGGGGCCGACGCAGTACTGGTTAATACCGCTATTGCCGTGGCCGCCGACCCTGTCGCCATGGCCCGGGCCTTTGCCCTTGGCGTTGAAGCAGGACGGATGGCCTATAAAGCAGGACTGGGGCGGAGATTAAGCCGGGCCGAACCCTCATCGCCGGAAATCGGTCTGGAGTTTCTCCACAGTTGAAATTTCAGATGTACAACCCCTGAACCTTTGAACCCTTGAACCCTCTGAACCCAAAAATGATTGATGTTTGAGATCCCTTCTTTTCAGGATTTACAAAAATATTTTGTTGATTGCGGCCCGCATGAGGTCAACCGGACTCTGGAAAGTGAGCATCCGGGAATAACCGGGCTGGCGGCACTGCTGTCTCCGGCTGCCGCAGAGCAGCTACCTGCTTTAGCTGCCCGTTCAGCTGAAATATCATCCTTGCGTTTCGGCAATATAATTCAGATTTACGCCCCGCTTTATCTTTCCAATTATTGTGTTAACCGCTGCGCTTACTGTGGATTTTCCGCAGACAATAAGATAAGCCGCCGCGTTTTGACCCTGGCGGAGGCGGAAAAAGAGGCTTTGATCCTGCATGAACGGGATATACAGCATATTCTCCTTGTTTCCGGTGAGGCTCCGGCCAGGCTGGGAGTTGATTATCTGGTAGAGCTGGTTCGCAGACTGCGGGATAAGTTTGCCTCCATCACCATTGAGATTCAACCATTGGAGACTGAAGAATATAGGCGGCTTTTTGCGGCCGGGATTACCGGGGTTGCCGTTTATCAGGAAACCTACGACCGGACAACCTATGATGAAGTTCATTTGAGCGGCGGAAAACGCGATTTTATTTACAGGCTTCAGGTGCCGGCCAAGGCCGCAGCCGCCGGAATGCGCGAGGTGGGAATAGGCGCGCTTCTGGGCCTGGCTGACTGGCGTCTCGAAGGCCTGGCTCTGGGATTGCATCTTGCCTGGTTACGCAGGCATTACTGGCAGACCGCGCTTACCGTATCATTTCCCCGTTTATGTTATGCCGAGGGTGGTTTCAAGGCCAGGGTCGACATCTCGGAACATAATTTGTCCCAGCTTATTTTTGCCCTGCGGATTTTTGATCATGATGTGGGTCTGCTGCTCTCCACCAGGGAGGATGCCCGCTATCGCAACGGCATGATCGGCCTGGGGCCCACCAGATATTCAGCCGGCTCTTCTACCGTACCCGGCGGCTATGCCGATCCCGAGCTTGAAGGGGAACAGTTTTCCGTGGGTGACCGGCGGACGGTCAAGCAGGTATGTCTTGATATCCGGGGACAGGGGTTTGATCCGGTTCGCAAGGATTGGGATGCAGTGTTTCAGAAGCCGGAGGACGGATGCCGGATGACGGATGACGGATACGGCTGAAAAGATAAACAGAATTTTAACGGTGCATGGGGCTTATTGCGCACCTTTTGCGCTGAAAAACAAATCGAACCAGTAAAACCAATAAAACCCATATAGAGGAGAGAGTTCATGGCTGCTCAAGATCTGAAAAAAATGTATACGACAATTTTAGGTGATCATTTCCCCATGGAGATGACGATTTCCTTTGGTGATCAGACCCTGGTCTACCGGAAAAGAACCTGGAAGATTACCCTGGAAGACGGCACGGTTGATGAACGGGGTGTGCGTTACGGCGAAAATCCCGACCAGGAGGCGGCGCTGTACGAGCTGGTCAACGGCAATCTGGTGCTGGGCGACTGCAGGTTTATTGAACCCGGCAACGGCCTGGTAAGCGCTATTTCGGTTGAGGATATGCTTCAGGTGGGTAAACATCCGGGTAAAATTAATCTTACTGATATTGATAACGGTCTGAATATAATAAAATATCTGGTGGATAAACCGGCAGCGGTTATTTTAAAACATAATAATCCCTGCGGCGCGGCCTTAAGTGATTCCCTGGCTGATGCCTATAACAAGGCAAATCGGGCGGATCGGATAGCAGCTTTCGGCGGCGCGGTTATTTTGAGCAGGCCGGTTGACCGGGCAACCGCAGAGCTTATGGCAAAAAATTATCTTGAAGTTGTCTGCGCGCCCGAGTATGAAGACGGTACCCTGGAGATTCTTGCGGCCCGGAAAAATCTACGGGTTATTAAAATGGCCGGGATTGACCGGCTGGCTGATTTTGAAAAATTCCGCTTTGTTGATTTTAAATCGCTTATAGACGGCGGCATAATCGCCCAGCAGTCGGCGGTAAACTCGATTCGCACTCCGGCGGACTTAAAAGACGCAGTTACAACTTATAAGGGTGAGGAATACCGCTGTGATCGGCAGCCTGCTCAGGCCGAGATAGAGGACATGCTCTTTGGCTGGGCCGTAGAGCATGGGGTAACCTCCAATTCCGTCATATACGTCAAAAACGGGGTAACCACCGGAATCGGCACCGGAGAGCAGGACAGGGTAGGAGTGGCGGAAATTGCCGTGCAAAAGGCCTATACCAAGTACGCGGATATTACCTGTTTTGATAAGTTCGGTATTCCCTATGCCGATCTTGCCCTGGCCGTTGAACAGGGCAAACGTGACAAGGCGGAGCTTGAGGCCATTGATCGGCAGACCAGGGAAGACAGGGCCGGCCTGCCTGGTTCCTGCATGATTTCCGATGCTTTTTTCCCTTATCGTGACGGCGCCGACGTAGGCATCCGCCAGGGTATAACCTCGATTCTCCAGGCCGGCGGCTCAATGCGTGATTATGAAACAATTCAGGCCTGTAACGAGGCTAACCCCCAGGTAGCGATGAAGTTTACCGGGCAACGGTCATTCAAGCACTGACAAGGTTCAGAGTTCCGGGTTCAAAGATTCCGGAACCTGAGTTAATGATAAAAGAAAAGACGTTTTCAGAGAACATCAGGCGCCTGTTCGAGAATATAAGGCGAAGCGAAAAGTTGGAAAATTGAGATCAGTTTTTTGCTCATCTTCCGCAAATAGCCGGGCTATTTAAGGAAAATCAGCGGAAAATCAGGCTGATTTCTCCGGCTTTGCAGCCGGCTTCCTCTTCCCGGACAGGCTCTCGGATCAGATATCAGCCATTATCCGTCTCCTGTTCTCTGATTTCCGTCTTCTCAAATCGAGGAGTACGGTTATGGGACATCATGCTAATAATCCCTACGGGGCTGGAAACAGGGCTGTTCGTGGTATTGACAGAAAGCGGGAACAGGAAAGGCGTTTTATGTTGTCTGCCGCAGCCAAAAATGCGGATAAGTTGGCAATCAGGCTGGTGCAGAGGCTTCTTGATGCCCATATTATTGAAACCTCTTCGGAAAGCGCTGTGCGGGAATTGTTTGAGAATCTTTTTAAAAATATGCCGGATATGGAAGATTTTGACATCCAGTACAAGATTGCCCCCTTGAGGCAGCTGGTTATGGATGCCAATTTCCTCAGTCTTTATCTGACCCAGTATATTATTGAAGATGTGATTGACCATCCGAAAATTCAGGATATTTTCGGCGATGATCTGGAAATTTACAACGCAGTTAATTCGGTTATGGACAGTATTCGGCCCCGTTAGCCATGACCCACCCCCAACAGCTGCCCAGCTTGGTCTATGCCGATCGCCGGGGCGAAATAAAAGATTTTCCCGGCCTGGCAATGGCAGGCCGCAGCAATCGCTGGTTTTTTAAACCCCGCCTGGATGAACTTATTGCTCTGCCGGACGGCAGTGATCTTTTTGTCCTGCCCGGTCGTTTGCCCATTGGTATTGATCCGGCAAGTGGTGAACCGGCGCTGCTTGATTACTGCCCTGATGATCCGAACGAAGGCATTCAGGCGGTTGCCGCCTTCATGGCTCCGGCCCACACTGCCGTTTATTCCGCTGCTTTTGAAAAAATAAATCCCGATGTTAAGCATTTGCCCCTTTTCGCCTACACGGCAGTGGGCTGGGGCGAGGGGCGATTCTGGGTATCCGCCTTTCGCAGCGATCCTGATACCCGTCAGGATTTAGCCGGGCTGAATCTGGATTTAATCAAAAAAAAGACTACGCTGAAATTAAAAAAATTCCCTCACAATCGTCTGGTTCAGCATCTGGGTAAATGCAGCCTTGTCTATGGCTGTCCGGCGGCGCGAAATTTTTTTCTCGGTCGTTATGAAGCGCCCCTGCCCACATCCCCGGTCTGTAATGCCCGCTGCGTCGGCTGTATTTCCCTGCAACCCTCCGGCCGCTGTCCCTCTACCCAGGATCGTATCGGCTTTGTGCCCAGCCCGGAAGAAATTGCCGAAATTGCCTTAAGCCATCTGGGCCGGGTCAGTCAGGGAGTGGTAAGCTTTGGCCAGGGGTGTGAGGGCGAGCCCCTTCTTCAGGCTGATACCCTGGAAAAAAGCATTCGTTTGATTCGCAAAAAAACCGGAAGAGGGACAATCAACCTGAACAGTAATTCAAGCCTGCCCGATGCGGTTGAACGACTGGCTGCGGCCGGGCTTGATTCCCTCCGGGTCAGCCTGAACAGCAGCCGCAAGGGCTGTCATACCCTTTATTACCGACCTCAGGGCTTCAATTTTAAAAATGTGCTCGAATCAATTCTGGTGATGAAAAAGGCGGGACGTTTTGTCTCGCTGAACTATTTTATCCTGCCCGGCTTTACCGACGATCCTGACGAATTTGCCGCCCTGTGTGACCTTATTGATCTCTACCGGCCGGATCTGCTGCAACTGCGTAACCTGAATATGGACCCTGACTGGTATTTTGCCACAGTTCAACATCCGGCCGGGAAAGTACCCATGGGGATACCGACCTGGCTCGCCCGTCTGAAAAAACGTTTTCCGGATTTGCGTTTTGGATATTTTAATCCACCTTTGCGAAATTAAGGGCATACCCAGTGAGTAATTACGTAAGCGTTCACCAGCACCTCATCTTCGCCCGTTTGGGCCTTCTCGAATAGCACAAGTATGCTTCGAAGTCCCAAACGAACGAATCTAAGGCA
>JANTGB010000125.1 GCA_024763115.1 Desulfobulbaceae bacterium
AACCGCAGGCGTAGCAGGGCTACGCCTCTGGATTGCATAATTGCAGATCGCTTTTCTAAATGTTCAGATTGCGCCTTAGAATGCGAAGTTATTTTTGCGTGAGCCCTTAATTTATTTTGTGGTAACTGTTTATTTATGGGGGGACGCTATCCGCGTAGCGGTTTAGTTCAGCCGGTCTGCCGGCTGGAAACCTTCGTTGATACGGAACGTTTATCGGTAAAATATCCTGGTACTGAAATAAAATTAAGGAAATCAGTCAACTATGACGATAAGAAATGAAACCTGAAAGTAACTGCTTACAGGGTTCAGAGGTTGGAGCAGTCAGGACATTCATCTCGTGAGTAGTTTACGCCTGAAAATTAAAATTCAGTAAGGATATGATCATCATGCGAAATTCATTGTTAATTATTCTCGCCCTTTTTCTCAGTTCCTGCGCTGTTACCAGTGAGCCGATAAGCAAACAGGAAATTGAGCTGCGTGCCGCAGATGATATCCAGAGCATCAGGACAGGGCAGGAGCCCATCAGTGAGGCGCCGATTACCTTAAACGAAGCCATGGCCCGGGCAATAAAATATAATCTTGATCATCGCCTGAAAATGATGGAAATTGCCCTGGCTCAGAAACAGCTTGATGTTTCCCAATATGACCTGCTGCCCGACCTGACCCTTTCCGCCGGTTATAACGCGCGCAGCAATAATCTTGCCTCCTACAGCGAATCAATGGCAGACGGCAGTGAGTCTCTCACCTCATCCACCTCCCAGGAAAAAGATAACTTTACTACTGAGTTGAAAGTTGTCTGGAATGTCCTTGATTTCGGCGTAAGTTATCTGCGCACCAAACAACAGATTGATCAATCATTTATTATTATGGAAAGACGTCGTAAGGTCATCCAGAATATTATTCAAGATGTCCGGTATGCCTATTGGCGGGCAGTATGCGCCGAACGTCTGGTGGGAGAAATGGTTGACCTGCTGGATAAAAGCAAATCCGCCCTGAAAAGATCCCGGCAAATGTCCGAGGCCGGTATTAAATCTCCAAAGGAATCCCTGGAATACCAGCGGGCTTTGCTGGAAAATATTCGTATGCTCTGGTCGCTGATTCAGAAACTGAGCCCGGCAAAAAGTGAACTGGCGGCCCTGATGAATCTTCCGCCCGGTACAAAATATCATCTGGCTGATCCGGTCTGGAGCAACCCGGATGTACCGGGCTTTGCTGCTCCGGTTGACAAACTGGAACAACTTGCCCTGATTTCCCGTCCGGAATTACAGGAAGAGGATTATAAATCACGGATCAGCACCCTGGAAATCCGCAAGACCATGCTGCAGATGCTGCCGGGCCTTGAGTTTCATCTTGGTTACAGTTATGACTCAAATAAATATCTTTATAATAAGGACTGGTGGAATGCCGGAACCTTTATATCCCAGAAAATCTTTAATCTGGTCTCAGGGCCGGCCCGTATTGATGCTGCCAGGGGGCAGCACGTTCTTGATAAAGTTCGTCGCCAGGCCTTGAGTATGGCGGTCATGCTCCAGACCCGCCTGGCCCAGCAGCATTATCATCTGGTTAAACGGCAATATCTGGTCAACCGCAATCTTGATGAAATCAACACCCGGCTTAACCGCCATGTTATCATGGAAATCAAGGCCGGTAAAACCGATGAATTAACGGCAATCAGAAGCGCTACCAATACCATGGTTGCCCGCTTGCGGCATTACCTGGCCTACGCGGAAATGCAGAATGCCGCCGGTCGTCTCTTTAATTCTCTTGGCCTTGACCCCCTGCCCCGGAGAACAGTACCCGGCAACCTGACCATGCTGGCCGAAACCCTGGAAAATTCATTTAGCCGATGGGATAACCTGGTCAATATGCTGGGCAGCAGACCGGATGAAAAGTTTGCTGATGATTCCCAGATCAAGACAATTCTTGCCGCCTTTGACAAGGGTATTTCCTGGCCCGGAGCCACAAACCGGCGGACAGCCGCAGCCTATAATTATGACTGGCTGGAGTCAACGGCCAATCCTTCGCCCCAATCATACCGCTCGCCTCAGGTTAAGACCGAGGATAATGAAACAATCAGCGAAGAAGATCCGGTTCCTCCTGAGCCTCCGCCTTCACAGGCAAAGGCGCCAAAAATTCAAATGAAGGAAATCCCCTCTTATGACCACCGTATCCTCCAGCCTGTTGATGAATCTGTTTACGGACCCGGAAAAATCACTATGGTAAACGGCGGTGGAGCATATTTTTCCAGAAATTATTATCGTTCCCGTCCTCCCGTATCCGGTTCAGCCGTGCCGATTCGCCTGACATCACCGAAAAAATGATTTTTTTAATCCATAAATTAAAAAATATTTTTTGCCTGTCTGTTTTATTTCTCCTCATGGGTCTGACTATAAGCCGGGCCGGACAGCAGATCAGGGTTCTTCTGATACCCGAGACAGAGACAACAATTTCCAGCGAAATACCGGCTACCATCAAAAAAATAAACGGTGACATGGGCAGCTATTTTAAAAAAGGGGATACCCTGGTTATCTTTGCCTGTGAAACCCAGGAGGCGGAAAAACTGAAAGCCCAGGCGGAATTAAACGAGGCGGAAAAAATAAATCGGGTAAATAAACAGTTGGGTGAATTCAAATCAATTTCCGATCTGGAAATAGCGATTTCGGAATCTCGGCTGGAAAGGGCCCGTGCCGAGGTTAAACTGTGGAAAATCCAGCTGGATAAATGTCTGATTAGAGCCCCTTTCAGCGGCAGGATAATAAGCCGGCCGGCCCATCCTTACGAGCATGTAGAACCGGGACAGCCTTTGCTTGAACTGCTGGATCATATAAATCTTAATCTGCAGATATATGTTCCTTCCAACTGGTTGAACCGCCTGAAATTCGGCAGGGAATTTACCGTTACAATTGATGAAACCGGCAAAAAATATCCGGCCCGGATAACAAGGCTGGGCGCTGAAATTGATCCGGTGAGCCAGACCATTGAGATTCGGGCGAAAATCAAGGGCAGGCATCCTGAACTGCTGGCCGGAATGAGCGGTAATGCGGAATTTAACTGATAATGTCTTCTTCGGAACAGCAGATTTTTCTCCTGAGCACGCTACTCCAGCTGGAACGTGAAGCGCGGCAGGCCGCAAATTTTAAAGAATTTGCCTTTGTTGTTGTTAATGAAAGCAAACGGCTGTTTGACTACCGGCAGGCGGTTTTATGGCAGCATTCTGTCAGTGGTCGGTTAAAAATTGCGGCTGTTTCCGGCCTGGACAGCCCTGACCGCAACTCCCCCTATCTAAGCTGGCTGCAAAAACTTATAACCCATCTTGACCAGGGCCCTGACCGGGAAAAATGTCATCTGGTAAATACCGCCGACCTGCCGCCGAAATTACAGGCGGAAGAGCAGGAATGGCTTCAAAGCCCGGTTCTCTGGTGTCCTCTGCTTACCCTTAAGGGCCAGTTCCCCGGCGGAATGCTGATAAGCTGCGAAACAGGCTGGGACGAGGCCCGGATCGCGGTCATGGAACGTCTGGCCGAGGCTTACGCTCATGCCTGGTCGGCCTTAAGGGGAATTAAACCCGGCCTGCTGAAACGGCTGCCCCGGACATGGCGTAAACTGAGCCTGCAGATCGGCATAATCCTGCTCCTGCTCTTTATCCTTGATCAATCCATTCATCTTTCTGTCCTGGCTCCGGTGGAAATTGTTCCCACGGATCCTTTCCTGGTCACAGCTCCCCTTAACGGGGTCATAAGACGATTCCATGTTAAACCCAACCAGGAAATAAAAAAGGGGCAATTGCTCTTTAATCTTGATGATACTGTGTTGCGCAATGATTATGAAGTAGCGCGAAAATCACTGGCAGTGGTCAGGGCCGAATATCAACGCGTTACCCAGAAGGCCTTTGGCGATTCAGTCAGCCGGGGTCAGATACATAATCTGGAAGCGGAAATTGCCCGTAAAAAAGCTGAGGTCAAGTATATGGCCGATTTGCTGAGTCGGGGAAAAGTTATGGCCGAACGCGATGGATTAGCGATTTTTGGTGATGTTAATGACTGGCTCGGCAAACCAGTGACCGTGGGAGAAAAAGTTCTTACCATTGCCGATCCGGCTAAACTTGAGGCAGACGTCCGCCTGGCCGTTGAGGATGCGATAAATCTTGAGCCTGGGGCCGAAGTCCTGATTTTTTTAAATATAAAACCGGACAATCCCCTGCATGGCACCCTGACCCAGGCCTCCTACGAGGCCCGGCTTACTCCCCAGGGCATCCTGGCCTTTAGCCTCAAGGTCAAGCTGAATCCGGCTCAGGAACTGCCCCGCATCGGCCTGCGCGGCACCGCGAAAATATACGGCAGCAAGGTGCCGATTTATTATTATCTGCTCCGCCGTCCCCTGATTACCCTGCGCCAGACCCTGGGGATCTGAGATGGAAAAAAATAACGCCGTGAATCAGGTTCATTTTCTGCCTATTCTCCGCCAGGATCTCCAGCTCCTGCCCGGCCCGACCGCCGCAGACGGCTCTCCCTGCTGGAGCCTCCACGACCGGGTGCGTAATACATTTTTCCGCCTGGGCTGGCTGGAATTTGAGCTTCTCAGCCGCTGGGCAACTCCTGCCCGCCCTCTGGTCACCTTGAATGAACTGGTGGATCAGGTAAACCGGGAAACCACCCTGAAAACAGCTGAAAACGATGTTATATCCCTGGAAAGATTCCTGCTGGTCAACAGCCTGCTTGAGGCCCGTTCGCCGGAAACCCTGGCCCTGCTGCACAGCCGTATGACCCGGAAAATAAAGCTGGGGCGCCGGCTGCTCCACAACTATCTCTTCTTCCGCATTCCTCTTTTTTCCTCTGACCGTTTTCTCCAGGCCACCCTGCCCTTTACCAGACTGCTGGTCAGCCGCGCCTTTGTTACCCTGCTGGCTCTGGGCGCCTTGCTGGGGATATATCTGGTCAGCCGCCAATGGCAGGTGTTTATCCATACATTTCCCTCTTTTTTTACGGCCAGGGGGATTGTGCTCTATGGCCTGACCCTGTTCGGGGTAAAACTTTTCCATGAGCTGGGTCATGCCTATACCGCTAAATTTTACGGGGTCAAGGTGCCGACCATGGGCGTGGCCTTCCTGGTTCTCTGGCCTCTGCTTTACTCAGATACCACGGAATCCTGGAAACTGCGGAATCGCAAAAAACGAATGGCCATTGTCGCGGCCGGCGGTCTTACCGAACTGGGCCTGGCCGTGCCCGCCACCCTGTTATGGAATTTTCTGCCTGATTCCCCCCTGCGCTCAGCCTGCTTTCTTGTCGCCACTGTTACCTGGGTTACCTCAATCCTCTGGAACCTTAATCCCTTCATGCGTTTTGACGGTTATTTTCTCCTTTCCGATTATCTTGACATTCCCAACCTGCAGGATCGCTCCTTTGCCATGGGGAAACGGCATCTGCGTAAAATCATTCTCGGGGTTGAAAACCCGATGCCGGACGACTTCGGCCCCCGCCGTAATCACCTGGTTATCGCCTATGCCTATGGGGTCTGGATTTACCGTTTTTTTCTTTTTACCGGTATTGCCTTGACTGTCTATCATCTGTTTTTCAAGCTGTTAGGCATTTTTCTTTTTGGGGTGGAAATCGTCTGGTTTCTGATTCTGCCGGTCTGCCGGGAGATTAAATCATGGTGGTTTATTCGGGAGGAAATCGGTTCCTGCCGTCATAATCTGGTTATCTCCATGCTTGTTGTCTCCCTGCTGCTCGGCCTGCTGATTATTCCCTGGTCCCCGAAAATTCAACTGCCGGCCATGCTTTACTCAGGAGATTTTCGCCGTGTTTTTGCGCCGATACCAGCCAGGATTGACAAAATTTATATCAAGGAAGGACAACAGGTGCGCCGGGGGGACATCCTTTTCAGCATGAGTAATCCCGAACTTGACTACAATCTGCACCAGGCCGCAGCCATTTACCGCGACCTGGAAAAAGAATTGCAGCGGCAGATAACCGGCAATAAATCGCTTGACTATCGCCGTATCCTGGAAAGCCGCCTGACCGCAGCCCTGACAGAGCTTACCGGCTACCGAAGACAACAGCAACAGCTTGAGATTAAAGCAAAAACAAACGGCACTGTGCTTGACATGGCCAAAGGCTTACGGCCCGGACTCCGACTCAGCGACAAACAGATTCTGGCCCTGGTAGTTGACCGCTCACGTCCGGTTATTGAAACCTATATTGATGAAAACCAACTGGAATCAATCAATAATAACAGCCATGGCTTATTTTATCCGGATAACAGCGAGCAGCCTTTTGCCTGTCAGGTAAGTAAAATTGATCCACTGACTACTGTTTTTCTTGATGAGCCTTATCTGGCTTCAATTTATGGGGGAGAAATCGGGGTAAAAGAGGATAAAAATAAAAGAATGCGGTTGACCGGCAGCCTGTATCGGATAAATCTTAATCTGCTCCACCACATAAGGCCAAACCAGGTTATCCGGGGAAAGGTTGTCCTGACCGGCAAGAAACGCAGCCTGCTGAAACAATACCGGCAGCGAATTGTGGCTGTGTTTATCCGGGAAAGCGGGTTTTAACACTTACATAATTAAAAGCAACTTCTTATCATCCAGTTCGGTTTCAGAGTCTACGCTTCGCTCCGCTTACCTATAAAAATCTCCCGGAGTCTCCCTCTGGTCGCTTACCTGGAGTCTCCCTCTGGTCGCTTACCTGGAGTCTCCCTCTGGTCGCTTACCTGGAGTCTCCCTCTGGTCGCTT
>JANTGB010000126.1 GCA_024763115.1 Desulfobulbaceae bacterium
CCGTAGATTTTCGTGATCAGGTCGGCGCAGCGTATTAGTCATACGTAAGCCGGACTGATCGCGGAAATATGCGGTACCCTGTGAGCAGTTACACAAATGGTAAGATGTTAATCCTGGATTATTGCCGGTTTTTCGCATAACCTGAATATTTACAAAACTTCCGCCCTGTAAAGAAAAAGAATGAACATCGAACTTACCAAAATGCTTGACCGCAGTGGCGACAAGGTGCGGGCCGTGCTTAATATTCTCATTGAAAGCCCATGCTTTTATGCCACCGATCGCCATGAGATTTTTTATTTTCTGCGCCGCCATCGGCGTGAGTTTACTGATTTTTTTGAGAAAATGTATGGCTGGCAACTGCTGATGGACAGCAAGTGCGCCAGAGTCTATAAGGGTGAGTGGCATAATCCGGCCATTACTCCGGCCAACCGGGCCATGTTTAACTTCAGTCGGCGCGATGAATGCCTGGCTTTTATGATGCTGTTGGAATTTTTTGAGCAGCAACTTGAAGAAAACGGTATGACCGTTGAAGACCGCCAAAATCTCCGCTTTCATTTCGGCGATCTGCTGAACCACACTCACCGACGTTTTCTGGAGCTTTTTCCGGCTGAAGCCGAACGTTACAGCGAAGAATATGTCCGGGCCAAAGCAGTAAAGCCCATCATGCCGCAACTGGAAAAATATCGTTTTCTGAAACGAATTAAACCACCTGAAAAACTTGTGGCCTCCGCTAAAGAAGTAATATACGAAGCCCTGCCCGCCCTGTATCATTACAACAGTACCGCCCTGAGCCGCATACTGCCTGAATTACAAAAAGACGAGCAGCCATGAAGCAGGATCGTCCCTTTACTATAACCCGTATTCGCCTGATCAACTTTCATAATTTTACAGATGAGATCATTACCATTCCCGACAATGGTCATCTCTTTCTCCTGGGTGATAACGGCTGCGGTAAAACCACTGTTCTTGATGCCGTCCACTATGTGTTGACCGCCGGTCGCTCCATGGAATGGAATTCCGCTGCCAGGGTTACCGGCCGCAAGAATGGCGGCCGAAGATTGCAGGGCGTTATTCTCCGCTACAATATGGAAACCGGCATCATGAATAACCAGGGTTCCATAACCTACGCAGCTGTTGAAATTGCCGGGCGTAACGGCCGTCCGCTGACCATCGGCCTCGGCATGTCGGTCACGGCCATGGATGAAAAGGTTAATCCATGGGGAGTTATTCGAGAATGCCCCCTTGATGATATTCCTTTTATTATTGATGATGATCATGGCAGACGTCCTGCTTCAAAGCGGGAATTTAAACAGGCATTAGGCAGCAGCCGGGGATTTTACCGGGATGCAACCACCTACCGCCGTGAGCTTTCCGGCAGACTGTTCGGCGGCGCTGACAGTTATCAGGAAATTTGCCGATTTCTCAAAATGGGCAAGGCCTATCGGGAGATTGCTGCCGGAGCAGCTGACTATCATGAACTGTTCAAAGAGTTGCTGCCCGAACCTCACACCGCTATTTTTGAACAGATTATTGACGGCCTGCGCACCCTTGATACATCCCGGACCCTGCTTGACGACCTTAAACGTAAAGTTGAATATGTCCGTTCCCTGCAGATGCTGGTTACCGACATTGACCGCCGACAGGAAGCAGTTTCTCGCTACGACTGGCTTTTATGCCATTGGCACCTTAACAGGAACAAAAAACAGCAGCAGGCTAATACCGCCGGGTTGCGGAACCTGGATCGGCAACAACAGGAAGAAAAAGCAAACCTGCATTCATTGCAGCGCCTGGAGCAGCAACTCCACGAACGCCTTGCCGATCTCAAAGCCAAAGACAACAGCGGCCTGGTTCGTCAGGAAAAAAGTTGCGGAGCAGAGTTAAAAGAAAAAAAAGCCCAGCTTGCATCCCGCTCCATCCGTTTAAAGGATGAAAATAAACAGCTGCGTCGGGCGGAACAGGAATTTGCTCGACAACGCCGCGAACTGAAAACCATATTGGGTAAAGTCGTCAGCGAATGTGGCCGCCGATCCCGCAACCTGCCTTTTTCCATCAGCTCACTACAGCAGGAGGCTGATATCCTTTTCCGTGATGCCGACACTGAGCAGTGCAGGCAATTTGAATCCTCGGAAACATTTGCTGTTATTAAAGATCATCTCCATGACTTACACAGCCGATCTTTCCAGCTGTCCCGTGAAATTGACCAGGGCAATGCCGAATTTGCTGATTTGCAGAACAGACTGGAAGATCTGCGCAAACAGGAAACCCCGCAGCCGGAGCAGGACATTCTTTCATGCATTCGGGCCTTGCAAAGGGAAATGATCAACCCAAAGCCGCTTTATCTTGGCCTTGAATGGCTGCCCGGCCTGGATAAAAAAGAACAGGGACGTATAGAAGAAACCATAGGCGAAGAAATCCTGGCCACACTCATAGTCCGGGACAATGATTACCAGGCATGCCGAAATATTATAACCAACTGGCCGGGAATAAGAATCAGCTGCAAAGCCGAGGCTCCGGAAGATATACCGGAATGGATGCGCAGCGTCTTTGATACTGCCGACAGCGATCCTGACGCCATTTGCTGCCTGGCCGCAGAAATGGAAAGCAGCCGGGCACCTGTGGTCGGTTGTCTAAACGGCAAAGACCTGCTGGCCTTTCGCGGCCACGAAAGAACGCTTTTGGGCGGCAATCCCCGTCTTATCGGGGCTGAAAGTCGCAAGCAGGCATTACTTGCTGAAATAAGGGCTCTTGAAGATGAACTGGATAAAGGCGATAAAAAACAACAAAATTTACAAAAAAAGCTGAGCCGCTTAAATAAGCAGGATGAAACAATAGAAAATTTTCGTCTTAACCTGGCAGGACTGCTTAAAAAAGTTCGCAGGCAGGCTAATCAGGTTTCCACAGATGAAAATAATTTTATCCATTGCCGGGATCGGCACAGGCAGCAAAAAGAGCTGCGCGATGACCTGCTGCGCGAAGTTCAACATCTTACCACTCGTTCCCGGGAACTGACGGAACTTATCGGCAAAGAAGGTCTTGCCGGCCTTGATCGGCGTATCAACAGCCTGGAAAGTAAGTGTCGCAAAATCAGGGAGGAAATCGCTGAAGCAAATCAGCAAATTGGTGCGGTAAATAACGAAATTAAACTATGCAAAGACAGACATGCGCATCTGCTTGATGAGGATGAACAGCTACAGGTTGAACTAAAGCTGAAAACAGAAGAACTGGCCCTGCGTCTGCCGAATATTAACGATATTGCCTACTACGTCCTGAAAACCAAAACAGGTCAGCAGTTTACCAGCAGCGATGCTATCGGCAAAAAAAGAGACGAAGCAAATCGTCATGCTGTCAGCCTGATTCTTGAGCTGAAAAAGGTCAAACTTAATGATGCTGAATTCGGGGCTGTTTTTCGTTTTTCCTACCAGGATACGAGCAATGAGGTTCAGGATTTTCGAGGTCGTCTGTTATCCGATATCCTGCCGGAGCAGGAGCAGGCGGTTCGTGAGCAGCAGGAATTGATTAATGATCACACCAGGGAGCTGTTTACTAAAATCATCATGACCGACCTGATGAGGTATCTGCGTAATCACGTAAGCAGCCTTGAACAGATGATAAAAAACATTAACAATCGGCTCGGCAAGCGCTCTTTTGGTGGTCAGAGATACCGTTTTCTGGTCCGTCCTCTGGATAATTATAAACGACTGGTGGAGGTGGTAAAAAAATTAAGCGCATGGAACCCGGAAGCAGATACCGAAGTCCGTCACTTTTTTGAAGATCACCGGGATGACATTATGGCCGCCGAGGTCGGCGCTGTCCCGGAAGAGCTTGACTACAGAAACTGGTACCGCTACGAACTCGAAGTTTCCTCAATGGGCGATCATGGCGTGGTGATGGACAGAACCACCAAAAGTATCGGTTCCGGTGGTGAGCAGGCTGTGCCCAATTATCTGCTCATCCTGACCATTGCCCACTTTCTTTACCGGGGCAAAAAGGTGCGCCTGCATGCCCTGTTGTTTGATGAAGCCTTTTACGGAATCGATACGGGTCGGCGGGATCAGCTTCTCGGCTTTGCCACTGATCTTAACCTGCAGCTTTTTGTTGCATCACCCGACCAGGACGGGGTACGCCGGGAAATCAATCACTCCACCACCCTGTTTGTTGTTAAGGATAAAGAATTTAATATTCATTTACGCGATTTCCATTGGGAAAACCCGAACATTATCAAACAACCGGGATTATTTGACGGCCCAAAGCAAAAAAAAGCTATCGCCTTCGGGGAGGAGCTAGAGGCCGGTGAATAATCTCAGCCGACAAATCCGGCAGATACTCATTAAGATCTGCAAGCGCCATGAAAAACGCGGCTCTTTAACCGGGGTTATGAAACTGGGGCAGGATCCGGCTGAAGAGGATCGCCGGGCCATTGAAAATTTCTTTGGTCTTACCCCGTTGATTAATACCTCCAAACAGGAGATTAAACTATCATTTGATCGCTTATTATCAGGAAAAAATGAAGAAGAAATAACTGACTGGCTCAAAAATATTTACCAGCAGACCGGTCGCATCCCCCCTGGCCCGGTTTCTTTACCTGACGATGCAGTCTCCCTGCTGCTCAACCAGTTAAAACTTACCTTTCCGCGCCTTAATCCTGTTCATTCATTTCTAAATCAGCATAAGGAGCAGCTTTCCCGTAAACTTTGCAAACAGCCTGCAAAAATACGGGAGCAATATTTCACGGCTGGTAAAATTGTTGATTTTCTGCTGGAAAACGATAAGGAAATCACCTTATCCGAGCTAGGTGCCGAGTTTTGCGCGAGCAGCAAAAGCCTGCGTCGGGGCGAGATGAAAAATATGATTGAACTGTGGCTGCGCCTGCTGCGGGTTGACTTACCGCCGGAACAGGGAATCTGGGAGGAATTTATGGTTATCCGTGACCGGCTGACCATCACCGCCCTGATCTTTGCCCCGCTTATTTACAGGAAAAACGGACGGGAATACGACTGGATTAATCAGCTCCATCAGGCCGGTGAACCTGCCCAGGTTAACTGGTTTCATCTTGACGGCATGACTTCATGCCGATTAGTTGCGGAAAAAAAATCAAAAACATCCCTGATTACCTGCGAAAACGAAGCGCCGTTCAGTCGGCTGCTGCGGGAGAGCAATGACAAAATACTTCTTTTCACCAGCGGCTTTCCCAATCGGGCCGTATGCAAACTATATCAATTTCTTGCCCCGCTCAGCGCTAATTGCCGACATTGGGGCGACAGTGATCCGGCTGGTTTGCGTATTGCCGCTATCTTAAACGCCATCCATCCGCTTAATTTGTGGAGATGCGATATTGCCACCCTGAGACGGCATAAAACGAAACTCCTGCCGCTGACGGAAAATCAGGTCAATGCCGCATCTTTAATATTAAACAGTTACCAGGATTTCCCTTTTGCGGAAGAACTGAATTTTACCCTTAAACATGGTTGGCTTGAACAGGAAAGCCGGCTGAAAGTTTTTTCGTCCCCAGCTGAATAGACATAATCAGGAGAAGAAAATGTACATAATAATTGCCGGAGGCGGTATTGCCGGCTCTAATATTGCCAGGGAGCTGGCCGATCATAAACATGATGTCGTGGTGATTGACCGGGATAAGGAAATATGTGAGGAACTCTATGCCCGTTTAGGAGTGGAAACCGTTTACGGCGATGCCCGGAGTATTGATATACTTAACCAGGCAGGCATCAATAAGGCCGATGTGGCGATGTGCGCCTTGTACCGCGATGCCGACAACCTCACCGTCTCACTTCTGGCCAGAAGCGCCAATGTGAAGAAAATAATGGTAAAAATGCGCGATCCAGCCTATGAAAAGCCCTATCTCCTGGCCGGGGTTACTAATATCTGCAACATGAATTCCATGTTGCTTCATAAAATAATTATTGAACTTGAAAGCCCTATTATCAAGGTAATTACGGCACTGCGGCATGGACAGGCCCAGCTTATAATGTTTAAACTGCCGAAAAACTGGCCGGAAGACGGGGTAACGGTACAGAAGCTGGCGCAAAGACCGGCTTTTTCCGGTAACTGTGTGTTTGCCGGGGTTCTGGATGAAAAACGGTCGAACAAGATTATTGTCCCCAGGGGGCCGGACAAATTATACCGCAACAACACCGTATTCATGGTTACTGGTTCACAAGCCATGAACAGTATTGAAAAGTATTTGGAATCAATTGACAAAAGGTAACTATTCAGGTTTCACTACTGCCCTGCCGGATCGGTTTTAGGCAGATGAGTCTTGAGATGTTCCGCTTCCACCAATTTGGTAACATTAACCAATTTCATCCAGTATCAGGTGAATTCCTAGGTTTCTCGGTTTAGCTCGGCGTGAACATTAATTTGTTCGGATATCTCATTTATATTATGTACTTTTTGAGACCACCTTGTGGCAATATCAAAAATAAAGATTTGACCACTCTTAGATTCTTGAAGGTAACTACTCATGGGGTAAGCGCCTAATGAGTGCAAACCTCTGTATTTGTAGCTGCTCGGAGTCGTAACCGTTCACCAGGGAATAAATCTTTGCAATATTTAAGTCTCTAAGCTTTTTTCCAAGACTCGGCTTGAAAAAAGAGGCCTCCGACAGCTCAACTAATGATCGCCTGTTGAACTGTAGGTCTGCTTGAGCGTAGGGTGCGTATCACGCACCATTCCCGGCTCCGGCATCATTTTTTTTGGTGCATGGTATGC
>JANTGB010000127.1 GCA_024763115.1 Desulfobulbaceae bacterium
TAACTGTTCAGAGGTAAACGAACGAATTGAGACTCCGTGCGCTTTAGCTGTGCGTGATAAGGCCGGTACCAATACTACGGGCATAAACTTCGACTCCGGATGAAGCGCAGCTGAATAGTTACCGAATAAGCACAAATAAAATGTTTCAGTGGAGCGCGCAGCATGCTGAAAAAGTTAAACAAGAAAAAAATTCTGGTTATCGACAATAATCCGGTTTTGCTGAAATTAATGGTCAACCTTTTGGCTGATCAAGAAGGACATCAAGTAAAAACCGCCGGAAATGGTCTGGAAGCCCTGGACGTGCTGCAATCATTTATCCCTGATGTAATGTTTATCGATTTAATTATGCCGAAAATCGGTGGGGCGGAATTATGTCGGATTATCCGCAGTATGCCTGAATTTAATAATACCGGCCTGGTCATCCTCTCTTCTATAGCTAAAGAATCCCAGGATAATTTTCCGCTTCTGTCTGATATTTTTATTGCTAAAGGCCCCTTTGCCTCTACAGCCAGAAATATCCTGCTGGCCATGGAATACCTTGATGACAACAGGGAACACTCAACTCAGGAACAGCTTAAATTAGGCTTTGATGATATTTTTCCACGGGAAGCCACTGCCGAACTTCTTTCCTGGAAAGCTCATTTTGAGATTATTTTAAACAATATTTCCGAGGCTATTTTTGAAATCACCAAAGATTGGCGGATAATATATGTAAACCCTGAAGGAAGACAACTGCTGGCAGCAAGAGAGGAAAAAATTTTAGGCATATCACTGCCGGTATTTTTTCAGGGCAGTCAGAAAAAACGACTAGAAGCTTTATTATCGGGTAAAGATAACGCAGCCCGGAAAAGTAATGAATCCGATCCCTTTTCTATAAATGAACGTCAGGTGACAATTACCTGTCTGCCTCTGCAGGAAAACGGATATGAATCTTTTATTGTTATGATTCACGATATAACGAAACATTGTCAAATGGAAGAAAAACTGCGGCGGATTTCCATTACCGATGAACTGACCGAGCTGCTTAATCGCCGGGGATTTCTAACCATGGCCGACAAACAGTTTAAAATTGCCGATCGGGTTAAGAATGCCCTTTATCTGATATTTGTCGACCTGGATGATTTGAAAAAAATAAATGATAAATATGGCCATAAAACAGGCGACAAGGCCTTGATGATGCTGGCGGATATCTTACGACGTTCCTTTCGCCAACCAGACATTATCGGCCGGTTGGGCGGCGATGAATTTGCGGTTTTGACCACCGGCGAGCTTTCCGGGGCAAAAGCGGAAAGGCTTTGTGATCGTTTCACCGAAGCCTTGACCAGGGCCAACATGCAGAGTTCACTGGGCTTTAAAGTGCATATCAGTTTTGGGATTGCAAAATATGATCCGCTTACTCCCTGTTCCCTTGCAGAGCTTATAGCCCGGGCCGATTTTCAGATGTATCAATGTAAGCAAAACAAAAAATGTAAAAACTCTAATAAGGAGCTTGTTTATGAGAGTTGAAAAAAAGAGTTTAAAAACCGTAATTTTTACTGATAATTTGAAGATAATTGGGCAAATTCATATCTTGCCCCAGGAACGGTTGACCGACTTCCTGACGGACAGCGCATTAATTTTTTTACCCCTGACCAACGCAGAGATAAGAACCGTCATTGATGATAAAATAATTGCCAAAACTAAATTTTTAAACTTGAATAAAAGTGAAGTGACGATTATTTATCCTGCTGATGATGAAAAATGAAAAAAATATTGAAAAAGATTTAGCCGACATATCCATTCTTTACGAGATAACCAGGGTGCTGGCCCTGTCGGTTAATCTCCGAGATTGCCTGGAACGGATCATGAAAATTCTTTCGGAGAATACCGGAATGATCAATGGTACTGTTTCCATCATTAATCCTCTGACCGGACATCTGGAAATCGAAGTGGCCCACGGCATGAGCGCCGAGGCCAGGAAGAGAGGGAAATACAAACTGGGAGAAGGCATTACCGGTCGGGTAGTGGCTGACGGCTCCCCTATTGTTGTGCCCCAGATCAGTGAAGAACCGCTTTTTTTAAACAGAACCAGGGCCAGGGGCGACATTAACAAGCAGAAAATGTTTTCTTTTATCTGCGTACCCATCAAGCATGGCGCTCAGACCATAGGTGCGTTAAGCATTGACCGTGAATACAAAAAAGGTCTTGATTTTAGTCAGGATCTGCGTTTCCTTGCAGTTATCAGCGGACTTATTGCCCATACCGTTATCCGAATTCAAGCGGTAAGTGAAGAAAGAAAACGGCTGGAAAGAGAAAATATCCGTTTAAAACATGAGTTGAGCGGTAAATACCAAATTGACAATATTGTCAGCAGCAGCAGCCGGATGCAGGAAGTATTTGAGATGATTTCCCGGGTGGCGACTAGTAATGCCACTGTTTTACTGCGAGGGGAATCCGGTACCGGCAAGACCATGGTGGCCAAGGCCATCCATTACAACAGCAAGCGGAGCAAAGGGCCGTTTATTGCCGTTAACTGTTCGGCCCTGCCGGAAACTTTATTGGAAAGTGAATTATTCGGGCATGAAAAGGGGGCGTTTACCGGGGCTAACAGTTTGAAAAAAGGGCGCTTTGAGCTTGCGGAAAAGGGCACCTTGTTTCTGGACGAAATTGGGGAATTGAGCCAGGCGGTGCAGGTAAAGCTGCTTAATGTGGTACAGGAGCGGGAATTTCAGCGCCTGGGAGGAGTCGAGCCCATCAAGTGTAATGTCAGACTGGTTACCGCCACCAATAAAGATCTGGAAAAAGCGGTTGAGGCGGGCATCTTCCGGGAAGATTTTTATTACCGACTTAACGTATTTCCCATCTATCTCCCGCCCCTCCGGGAAAGGCGGACCGATATTCTCCTGCTGGCAGAGTATTTCCTTGAAGAGTTCGCAGCGGAAAACAAAAAAAATATTACCCGGATTTCCACCCCTGCCATTGATTTACTTATGCAATACCACTGGCCCGGCAATGTCAGGGAGCTACAAAACTGTATGGAGCGGGCCGTACTTATCTGTGATGAAAAATCCATCAAGAGTTACCACCTGCCCCCGACCCTGCAGACAGCCGACAGCGTCAGCAATGAAAATCCTCTATCTCTCTCTGCTGCTGTGGAAAATTTTGAACGGGAAATTATAATTGACGCCCTGAAAAAGGAACATGGCAACCAGACCAGGGCAGCCGGATACCTGGACACCAGTTTACGGATCATAAACTATAAAATTCACAAGTATAATATCCGACCCCGGGATTTCAAGATATGAAGATTCTGCTTCATATCTGCTGCGGCCCCTGCACCGTATATCCTCTTTCTTCTCTGCGACGGCAGGGCTATGGGGTTGAAGGATTTTTTTTTAATCCCAACATCCATCCATTCAAGGAATTCCGGCGGCGGATTAATGCCCTGGATGAACTGGCCCGGCAAACATCCTTTAAAGTTAAAGTTGTCCGCGAATACGGCTTAAGGGATTATCTGCGCCAGGTTATCTTCAATGAAGAAAAACGCTGCCCCATCTGCTATGAAATGCGCCTTACGGAGACCGTGAAACAGGCTGGGAAAATAGGTGCCGACGCATTTTCCACCACTCTTCTCTACAGTAAATATCAACAGCATGAAACCATTTGCCGTCTAGGCCGGCATCTGGCTGAAAAATATAAAATTCCCTTTTATTATGAGGACTTTCGGCTGGGCTGGCAGCAAGGCATTGACGAATCAATTGCCCTGGGGCTTTACCGTCAGCCATATTGCGGCTGTATTTACAGTGAGCAGGAACGTTACGATAAACGCTGGAAGAAGAAACAGCGAGCAACTCGGAGTAAAACTCGCCGGACTACTCAGCCTTAGAGCCAAAGCCAAACCCAAGATGGCGAAAGATTGCCCAGTCCGGCATTGAAATCTGTGGTATCCAGTCAGTCCACTTGCCTTTTGGCGGAGTCCCGGCCTTGAGCCGGGCCAGGAGATTTTTAGCTTTTGGCGCAACTTCAGTGTCAGGATAATTATCCAGGATATATTCCAGACGACCTATGGCCTGGGAATACATCTCTATATTTGTATAAAAATCAACCACAT
This sequence comes from Desulfobulbaceae bacterium, assembly GCA_024763115.1. GTDB lineage: Bacteria > Desulfobacterota > Desulfobulbia > Desulfobulbales > SURF-16 > JANTFJ01. Next base: position 4,091 of record JANTGB010000127.1, read on the forward strand.
ACATCTCATGCTTGGCAAGAAATTCCTTGGCTGTCTTTATCTGTTTCCCGGCCTCATCAGTATAAGGAGACTGGGGATAGGCCCGCAGCAGACGATTAAAAGCCAAGATAGCCTCCTGGGCCGCACTTGGATCACGATCTATCGTATCAATCCGTTTAAAATAACACATCCCTTTTTGATAAAGAACATAAGGAATGGCTTCATTGGTTGGATGGCTGGTCTCAAATTCATCATAAAGCTGCAGAGCCTCCATATACTCACTCAGGTAATAATGGGCGTCAGCTGATTTAAGTTCTGCGACCATACCGGATTCACTGAAAGGATAGCGGTCACGCAGGGCCTGAAATTTTTCCAGGGAGGAACGGTATTGACCATGATCAAATAAATCCATACCTTCCCGGAGCAGAGCTTCGGCGCTGAAAGGGTTTTCCGTTTCTTCCTGGGCATTATTATCTGAATTAAATAATTTATTGTAAAGGCCGCAGCCTGTCAGAGTCAGCATAAGGCTTAACAATACACAGGACAGGGAAAAATGAAAAAACATCCGACCGGCAGGGGAAAAATTATAACGCATATATTTTTAACTCTCCAGATAGTGCTCAGCTGCCAGACAGGCTACAGCCCCTTCACCGGCCCCGTTAACTACCTGTCTTACTCTCTTGCTGCAGATATCACCGGCTGCCATTACTCCGGGGATTGAGGTTTCCATCTCGGAATTGGTAATAATAAAACCATTGTCATGGTCAAGCTGGTCTAACGGCAGCATTTCATTGTTGGGCCTGATACCGATCAGGACAAAAACACCCTGGACGGCAAGGGTGCTTGCCATGCCGTTTTTATTTTGCAGCTTGACCCCTTCAACCTCTTTATCGCCGATAATTTCCGTGGGTATTGAATCCCAGACAAATTCAATCCGTTCATTGGCAAAGGCCTTTTCCTGGATAATTTTAGTGGCCCGCAATTGATCGCGGCGATGAACAACCGTTACTTTGGCGGCAAATTTGGTCAGATGAATAGCCTCCTGGATGGCAGTGTTGCCACCGCCGATAACCGCTATTTCCAGATTGCGGTAAAAGGGGCCATCACAGGTGGCGCAATAGGAAACGCCTTTGCCGGTAAGTTCTTTTTCTCCGGGAATCCCCAGCTGGTTGGGTCGAGCTCCGGAAGCGATAATAAGGGCTCCGGCAGTTATCGTTGAACCGTCATCAAGGCTTAATTTTTTTACGGGCTCAAGCAGATCCATACCCGTAACCTCTGCCAGTCTGGTCTTGAGATCAAAACGGGCGGCCTGGGCCGCCATTTTGTCGGCCAGTTCAAAACCGGAAATACCCTCCGGAAAGCCGGGATAATTATCTATCCAGTCGGTGTTGAGCACCTGACCGCCGGAAGCGCCCTTCTCAAGGAGAAGGACTGATAGTTTTGCCCTGGCAGCGTATAAACCAGCTGTTAATCCGGCCGGCCCACCGCCGACAATTACAAGTTGATAGTCTGTTTCCATAATAATTCTAAGTCAACTTCCATTGTAAGCTTATTCGTCATACGTGACGGTTTCGTAAAAAATTATTTTACCATGAAGCGCACGAAGAACACGAAGAAAAGAAAGACGTAAAATAAGTAGGTTAACTTCATGTTCTTCATGGATTTCATGGTGAATTAAGACTTTTTTACGAGGTCTGTAGTTATACTTTATCCAGCATGGCGACAAGCTGAGATTTGCCGATTGCTCCGGTAACCTGGTCAGCCACTTCACCGTTTTTAAAAATTATCAGGGTGGGGATAGCCCGAATGCCGAACCGGCCCGGAGTGCCGGGACAATCATCAACATTCATTTTGGCAAATTTAATCTTGCCGTCATAAACTTCTGCCAGTTCGTCAATCATCGGGCCTATGGCCTTGCAGGGCCCGCACCACGGAGCCCAGAAATCAACCAGAACAGGCAGCTCAGCCTGTTTTACCTCGCTGTCAAAATCAGCGTCACTAAGGGATGTTATTTTATCGCTTGCCATTTTCGTCTCCAGATTTTTTTAAGATATTGTAAATGTTCAGCTGAGCAGGATATTATTTAAAATATATTACCGGGACTTCCGCCCCATGACAAGCTAATTTTACGTAAGCGTTCACCAGCACCTCATCTTTGCCTGTTTGAGCAGGTGTAGGGTGCGCATCGCGCACCAAAATTAATGGTGCGCGATGCGGCACTCTACTCATTCGCCGGTACAGGTAAACGCTTATAGATTTAAATATTGCAAAGATTTACTCCCTGGTAAAGGTTCCAATTTTACTTACTTCCACCTTGACAAGGTTTCTCTTCCTGATATCCTGTGATCTTACGTTTAATGTAACTACTCATGGGGTAAGCACCTAATGATTGCAAATTTCAGTATTTGTATGACACCGCTTCGCTGTTATTTACAGGGTGCAGGTAAGCGACCAGCGGGAGACTCCGATAGATTTTCGTCATCAGACCGGTGCTGCGTATTAGTCATACGTAAACCGGGCTGATGGCGGAGGTAAGCACCCTTAAAAACAGGGCATAAACTTCGACTCCGAATATGCGGTGCC
>JANTGB010000128.1 GCA_024763115.1 Desulfobulbaceae bacterium
GGGCCTTCTCGAATAGCACAAGTATGCTTCGAAGTTCCAAACGAACGAATCTAAGGCACTGGTAAACACTTACAGGACTGAAGGTTATCGTAAATTTTGTGCCCTGGTGAACGGTTACAAAAATACAACTTCTCCGACCCGATGCTGCCGGCCCAGGGAAACTGAAGGCCGATGAGAATCCGGCAGACTATCCAGAGCTGCCAGGGTGGTATCCAGGGCCAGGCCGGGATCATTATTTTTTTCGCTGAGATGAGCCAGTACCACATGTTGCAGATCGGCATGGCTGAAATCAGCCACAAAAGAGGCCGCATCTTCATTGGCCAGATGCCCTGTACGGGATCTGACCCGCTGTTGCAGGAAGGGGGGGTAAGGGCCGTTCTTCAGCATCTCCGGGTCATGATTCGACTCAATAATCAATCCATGACAACCGCTTAAAAGATGAGTGATCAGCCGGGAGATCATGCCGGTATCCGTACAATATCCCAGGGAACAGCTGTTGCGACTTACCACAAAACCGACAGGTTCGGCGCTGTCGTGGGAAATCGCAAAGGGATGGATATTGAAACCGACAAATTCAAAAGGAGTTCCGGTATGAAATTCCTGATATTGCGGGATGTTACCTATTGTACTGCGGGCTGCGGTAAAGGTTGCGTGGTTGGCAATGATCGGCAGTTTATATTTGCGGGCCAGAATCCCTGCGCCCTTGATATGATCGTTATGTTCATGAGTAACCAGGATTCCCGCCAGTTTTGTCGGCGAGGCAGCAATGGCGGCCAGTCTTCGTTCCAGCTCAACCCCGGAAAAACCGTTGTCAATGAGCAGGGCGGCAGAACCTGATTCAATGTAAGTGGCATTGCCCCGGCTGCCGCTGCCCAAAACACAGAACTTCACTCCTCTGTCCTCTGACTTCTGTCATCTGACATCTGACTTTCCGACACCGGTATGGCCGAAACCGCCATCCTGCCGCCCGGTTTCATCAAGCTCGGCCACAACCTTGACTGCGGCCCGGCATACCGGAGCAAGAACCAGCTGGGCGATACGGTCTCCCCGCCTGATGACAAACGAAGTAGAACTTAAGTTAATCAGACCTATTTTTACTTCACCACGATAATCGGCATCAATGGTTCCCGGAGTATTAATTACGGTAATGCCATGCTTAATGGCCAGGCCGCTCCGGGGACGAACCTGAAGTTCATAACCGGGAACAATGGCCACGGCAAAACCGGACGGGATCATGGCTATCCGGCCCGGCGTAAGCTCCAGGGGGGCGGAAACAGCGGCCTGGACATCCATGCCCGAGGCAAACTCGGAATGATACGCGGGCAGTGCCAGATCGCTGTTTTTTTCAGGATCAAGCCAACATAAGCATAATTCAACTTCTTCCATGGCCTCGTACTACTTTTCGTCCAGAATAACAGCCTTACGGCTCAGGCGAATTTTGCCGCGATTATCAACGTTAAGCACCTTGACCCGCACCTTATCTCCTTCCTTTAAAATATCACCGACCTTGTTTACTCTCTTGGTATCAAGCTCGGAAATATGCACCAATCCATCAGTACCCGGCAAAATTTCAACAAAGGCACCGAAATCAACAATCTTTCGAACAGTGCCGTTATAGACACGACCGATCTCGGCCTCTTCGGTTAACTCACTGATCCGCTCGGAAACCTCGGAACCAACCTTGCCGTCCGGGGCAAAAATAGTCACCTTACCGGAATCTTCAACATCAATCTTAACTTCAAACTCAGCGGTAAGCCCCTTAATGACCTTACCGCCCGGGCCAATGAGATCCCTGATCTTATCAGGATTAATCTGCATGGAGAAAATTTTGGGGGCATGTTCCGGAACATGATCGCGGCTGGTGCCAAGGGCCCTGGACATTTCCGCCAGAATATGATGCCGCCCGGCATGAGCCTGTTCCAGGGCCTTGCTCATTATTTCCCTGGTAACGCCCTTAATCTTTATATCCATCTGCAGGGCGGTTATGCCGTCATCCGTACCGCAGACCTTAAAATCCATATCACCGAGATGATCTTCATCGCCAAGGATATCAGAGAGAATAACAACTCCGTCATCATGCTTGATCAGCCCCATTGCCACCCCTGAAACCGGTTTTTTTATGGGAACTCCGGCATCCATCAGGGCCAGACTGCCGCCGCAGACTGAGGCCATTGACGAGGAACCGTTAGATTCCATGATGTCGGAAACCACCCGGATGGTGTAAGGAAAATCTTCCGGCTCCGGCAGCACTGCGTCCAGCGCCCTGGTTGCCAGCGCCCCATGACCTATATCACGCCGACTGGGGCCCCGCATGAAACGTGCCTCGCCCACACAAAAAGGGGGAAAGTTATAATGAAGCATGAAACGACGAAAATTCATGCCGTCCAGGGTCTCTACCCGCTGCTCATCATCACCGCTGCCCAGGGTGGCGGTTACTATTGCCTGAGTTTCTCCCCTGGTAAACAGGGCGGAGCCATGGGCCCTGGGCAACAAAGCAACCTCACAGGCAATGGGCCGAATCTCGTCAAATTTTCGTCCCCCGATCCTTGTTTGATCTACAACAATCATGTCACGCATCATCTGTTTTTTCAAATCATACAGAATAGATTTGATCTCAGCGGACTGCTCATTTTCATCACCATTTAATTTCTCAACTATCTGAGCGGTAAGCTGATAAAATTTTTCGCTCCGTTCCATCTTGTCCGCAGTGGCAACGACCTGAGCCATATCTTCTCCGGCCAGATCTCCGACCTGTTTTACCAGATCTTCGTTAACCTCAGGCGGAGTCACCTCCATCTTGGCCTTGCCGGCCGCTTCCTGAAGCTCAGCCTGCATGGTCAGCAGGGGCTGCAAACCGTCAAGACCGAAATACAGGGCCTCAAGGACTTCCGCTTCACTGCAGGATTCAACCCCGCCTTCTACCATGACGATACCGTCCTTGCTGCCGGCAACCACGATTTCCATTCGTGATTCGGCCAGTTGTTCAACAGTAGGATTCAAGATATATTCATTATCAATAAAACCTACCCTGACTCCACCGATAGGGCCGAGAAAAGGGATATGGGATAAAGTTAAAGCCGCAGAAGCGCCGATCATAGCCGGCATATCAGGATCATTTTCTTTATCCGCCGACAACACTGTGGCAACTACCTGGGTTTCATGCTGATATCCTTCAGCAAACAAGGGTCGCAGAGGGCGATCTATAAACCGGGCGGTCAAGGTTTCCTTTTCAGTAGGACGGCCGATCTCGCGGCGAAAAAAACTACCTGGAATTCGCCCGACTGCATAAAATCTTTCCTGATATTCTACGGTAAGGGGCAAAAAATCCACACTGGCCCTTGCTTCCCGAGCCGCGACGGCAGTGACCAGAACAACGGTTTCTCCATAGGTAACTATAACGGAGCCATGGGCCTGTTTTGCTATTTTACCGGTCTCAATGGACAAAACCCGTCCACCTATTTCAGCTTCAACTTTTTTATACATTTATACTCCTGCAGAACCATGGAGCAACCACGGTTCCGACATAAAACTTCCATAACACCAGGCAGTACCTGCCGAATTATTCCGGCGACAGCCAAGTGTAAATTTTATTTTCTAATGCCCAGTTCCTGAATAACTGAACGATAACGGTCAATATTTTTACCTTTGAGGTAATTAAGGAGTCTTCTTCTCTGACCAACGAGTTTCAATAATCCCCGACGAGAATGATGATCTTTTTTATGAACTTTGAAATGATCGGTAAGATATGAAATCCTGGAACTGAGCAGAGCAATCTGCACTTCCGGTGATCCGGTATCTGTGGAATGGGTATGAAATTTACCAATGATCTCTTTTTTTTGTTCTACGTTTAACGGCACGACAATCCTCCTGAAAATACAATTATTTATTGGTTAAATCAAATTTAATAAATTCGTAAAAACTCTTTCTCTCCGTCATTCAGGCAAAAGCCGAAATCCGAAACGTATTGAAGCTACCGGATTCCGGGTCTGCTAAGCGCAAACCTCGAGCCTGGAAGACGAAAATGATAATTTCCACTCGACCCCACGCAGGCGCATGAGAACAAGGGCAATGGGATAAAAATCTGATCTCGATGTCTCGCTTTGCTCGCTTATCGGCTATGCTCAATCAGACCTGCAAGGCTACTGAGGCCGGAAATATCAATGAAAAACCGTTTAGAACTAATTTACCGTGGTCATCTATCCTCTGTCATCCGGACTCAGTCCTCTGTATTCTTTCTTCCGGCTTCCGACACCGCCTCTTCAACCGAGAGCATCCCGGCCCGCAGAATATCTCCTGCGGAAGAGACATTATTCATTAATTCAGTGCCTGACAAGGCATCCGCAACCCGGAAATTACCACTGCGCAATCGTCTCAAGGCAATAAGATGAGCCCCACAACCTAGAGATGCGCCGATATCGGCAGCCAGGGTTCTGATATAAGTCCCCTTACCACAGACAACCCTGATATCCAGGGTATCAGCAGTGCGGGCCAGGCAATCAAGCTCCCGGATGATTACCTTTCTAGGCTCCCTGGCAACTTTGATCCCCCTGCGGGCATAATAATATAGCGGCTTCCCCTTGTGTTTCAAAGCCGAATAAGCAGGCGGCCGCTGCATTATTTCCCCGGTAAAGGCAGTCAGGGTGTCATTTATCAATTTCTGCGGCAAATCACCAACCGGCAGCTCACTGATAATTTCCCCTTCCGTATCCTGGGTTTCCGTTTCCACTCCCAGCCGCAACCTGGCCTCATACTCTTTTTCACCAGCCATAAAATCGGCAATCATTTTTGTTGCCGGTCGTCCGACACAGATAACCAGCAAACCGGAAGCAAATGGATCAAGAGTGCCGGCATGGCCGACTTTTTTAATTTTTAGAGCCTGCCTGACCAGACTGACCATCTTAAATGAAGTTGGGCCGGGTGGCTTGTCAACTAAAATAACCCCGGGTTCCGTTGCCCGGTTTACGGCCTCTGATTTCCGTTTTACGATACTCATACCAAAGGTATCAGTTCCCGCAGGAGTTTCATCTTTAATGAATGAATAGTTTCCCCGATTATTTTAAACCCTGCCGCGTTCCTGTGTCCACCGCCGCCAAATCCGTCGGCAAGTCGGGCCACATCACACTCACCCTTGGCCCGCATACTCACCCCAATGACATTTGCCTCGACCTCCTTGATAAATATAGCCACCTTTACTGTGGATAACGAACGGGGATAATTGATGAACAGTTCCGTATCAGCGCTACCGGTGCCTGTCCGCTCAAACATTTCCCGACTGACATGAATAAAGGCAAGCCGGTCATCTTCATACAGGTCAAGGGTAGCGAGAACATTCTGCAGGAGCTGAAGGCGGTTTTTGCTGAAATTATCAAAGAGAAAACCGGAAATCTCCTGGGGCTTAACCCCCTTTTTCATCAATTCGCCGGCAACATGAAAGGTATATGCTGTTGTTGATGAATATTTAAAAGAGCCGGTGTCGGAGACTATTGCCGCAAAAAGACAATATGCCGCCTCATAACTCAAATCAACTCCCAGACGGCGGGACAGGTCAAAAACCATCTCACCAGTGGACGAACGGCCGGCATCAACCCAGCGCAGGTCTCCAAAATCTTTATGACCGGCATGATGATCAATAACAATAAAAGGATGAACCGTCAGCAGCGAATCCGCTGCCTTACCAAGCCGATGCCGATCTCCACAATCAAGAGAAACAGCGCAATCAAAATCACTCAGCGGCGGCAGAGTTGTCTCCAGCCGACCGGAACCAGGCAAAAAATCAAGAATATGAGTAACCGGCTCCTCACTGTAAAGACAGACCTCCTTTCCCAGGGCGGTTAAAATCTCTCCCAGGGCCAGTTCTGAGCCCAAGGCATCGGCATCGGGATAAATATGAGCCGCAAGCACTATTCTCCGCGAATTACGGATTACCTCAAGAATCTCGGTCCGCAGTTCTTTCATTCTCGGCAGCTATCTCCTGAAAGAGTTGATCCAGCCTTTCCCTTTGGGCCGGTTCCGGGTCATACTTGAAAATCAGCTCCGGAACATAACGCATATTCACTGTCCTGGCCAAATGACTGCGAATAAAGCCTCCGGCGCTGGCCAATCCCTTTCCGACCCCGGCCAGCGATTTTTCATCACAGGAATAATAAACCCTGGCCCGGCTTAAGTCGTCGGACATAATCACCTGAGTAATAGTAATCTCAGCAACCCTGGGATCTTTTATTTTATGCAAAAGGAGTACGGCTATCTCATTTCTAAGCAAATCACCAACCCTGGCCGGACGTCTTTTAGGTTCAGGACTCAGCCCTGCAGGTAAAACAAAACGTGATTTCTTGTGAGCAGCCATATTCTTTACTTTATACCATTTCCATGGTCTGATTTATATAATTTCTTTGCAAAAACAAAAGTTACCGGACACTGGTTAGCAACATTAAGGAGTTTAGCCCGTGAGTAGTTACATACAAACTGATACTATCAGCCCAATCCGTCCTCCGACCTCTGTCTTCCGGCTACCGGCTTACGTAACCGTTCACCAGGGCACAAAATTTACGATAACCTTCAGTCCTGTAAGTGTTTACCAGTGCCTTAGATTCGTTCGTTTGGGACTTCGAAGC
>JANTGB010000129.1 GCA_024763115.1 Desulfobulbaceae bacterium
TGGAAGTTGGACGGGGTGAGCTTGCAAGGTTTGCGGCCCTGGATCTCAAGGAAGGAACAAAAGTCCAGGTTGAAAAATATATTCCCGGCTCCGGTTCTCTTTTTATTAAGGTACAGGGAACTCATGTCGCCATAGTAAATGTCGAAGGTTTTATCATTGCCGGAGACGAACTTTATGAATATGAGTTGCCCGGTGATGTTGTATTTGTCGAGGTGGACGGCCAGGAGAGACAGCTTTCCAGCATGCAACCCCGAGAAAAGGGAAAAATCAGCGCCATTGCCGCTAACTCGGAGCTTGCCGCTAAACTTGACAGGCACTGGATCAAGGTGGGAAACAAGGTCAAGGCCCTGCACAGGAAAGACCCGGAAGGCCACGCCTTGATGGTCTCGGTTAATGGTAAACGCCATCATATTCCCAAGGGGCTTACGGAAAAGATATATGTTAAAGCTGTATAGTCAAAGATCATCAGGGTAAAAATGGCGAGAATAATAACATGGATAATTCTTTTGCCCGGCGGATTAAGCGCGGCTGTTATGCTGGATCTGCATTTGTTCCGTGCCCTGTTTTTGTAAGCGTTCACCAGCACCTCATCTTCGCCCGTTTGGGCCTTCTCAAAAATAACTTCGCATTCTTCGGTTGCCGAGCAGATCAGGAGTTATGTCGCCAATACGTTCAATCTCACATCGATGAGACCGGTTGGAAAAATCAGGCCAAACGCATTTACCTCTGTTGCTTCGTTGGTACATTATGTGTATTCTTCCATATCGCTGATTCAAGAGGATCAAAAGTTCTAAAAAAAGTTCTCGGCCCTGTCTTCAACGGGGTTATCGGCAGGGCAGAACAGTCATTCCGCCATGCCGTAATGTGGCGTAAAATCTGTTTTGGCAGTCAGTCAAAAAGTGGCGAACGTTATGTGGCTCGTATCCTCTCCGTGATGATGTTAATATTTTTTAGCTATTCCAGATTATGGCAAAGAATGCTTGTTGAATTTTTGCATAAAAAGTAGTTTGTCTAACGACAATATTAAATGAATACAGGGCGCAGGATCGATATGGCAAAAAAACGTAAAAAAAAGGCTAGAAGCAGAAAGGGTCGCAAGCATGTGCCGGCAAGTCAGCTTCCTGCCCTGGGTGAGAAACAGCTGCGGGAGGGGAAATTCAGCGAAGCCGTTAAAACTTTCCGGCAGCTGACGGAGGCCAATGACGATAAGCGCTGGCGTTCATTCCACCGGCAGGCATATCAGGGAAGAATCGGTCAGTTGCTTGCCAAAGGTATGGCCAAAGAGGCCCTGGCAATTTATCGGAATATGGTTGATTATTGCCAGACGGAAAATCCATCGCTTTATTTCAGCCTGCTCCTGAAAGGAGGTTATGCTGAAAAGGCGGTCGCGCTTTTTGTTGATCTGGAGGAGTCGCTTGCTAAAACTGCCGGACAAATGGTCGCAGAATTATTTGCGGCTTACTTGCTCAGCGGTCATGAACAAGTTCTTAGATTTCTGCCTGACGGTCATTTGTTGAAAAGTCAATTCCCTTCTGCCGATATGGCCTTGCAGGCATATTGCGATGGCAATAACGGTAATGTGGAAGATCATTTACGGAAAATTACCTTCCGTTCTCCTTACCGTAATTTTCGCTTAGCCTTGAAAGGTATGCTGGCTTTTGAGGAAGATCGTACCGCAGCAGAAGATTGTTTTGCAAAAATACCTGCCACCTCAATTTTCAGGAAGATGGTGATCCCCTATCGCAGCATAATAGATTATCCGCCCGGCAAATCGGCAAAGTTGACCAGTCGTGAACAGCAGGTAGTACAATCTTTGCAAGGTATCTCGAAAAGTACAGCAAGGTTTATTGAAGGTATTACCGCCCGGCAGAATAACGCCGTTCAACTTTTTACCTTCCTTGTTGGTCGGCAAAAATTTCTCAGTGGGCATAAATTACGGGATATATGTTATCGTCTGCTGATCCACGCTGAGAATAAATATGTTAATTTTGTCAGGATATTCGGTGAACTTGATTATTTCCAATATAACAGAATGCTGGCTCTTGGTGGTGAGGTGGATGGTGATTATTGGGAGGCGTGTCAGGATTGGCAGGAGGCTTTTGCCGGGATACCTGCAGGAGATGATCCACAGGATAATTTAAGAAAGGCTCTCATTTTGCGCCATTGTGTAGAGTTGCTCGAACGTGAAGACGGTGCGTTTGATTATGAGCAGAGAGCGGAAATGTTGGAAAAAAGTCTGGAGTATGACTCTGGAGATCTTTCCTGTTGGCTGAAACTGCTTGATTTGGCAGCCCACGATGGGCGTCAGCGGTATTATAAATTGGTTAACCGTATGTTGGCAGAATTTCCCAATAATGTGGAGGTTCTGCTGAGAGGGGTGATGGCTGCCGTTGACCGCGGGGCTTATAAAAAGGCGGGTAAGCTGGCAGACAAGGTGCTGCAGATTGACCCTATTAACAGTAAGGCGAAGCAGCTGTTGATTGATGCCCATCTTGAACATGGGCGAAAACTTGCCAGGCAGGGCAAATTTGTCCTGGCGGTCAAGGAATGTCAAGCCGCTGCCCAGGACAATAATGGCAATTATGTCCCAGGAGTGTTGGAGATATGTCATGGCCTGATTCTGGTGTTGGCCGGAGACAAGGACGCCGGACTGACGTTACATGAACAAGGGGTTGGAATGGCGGACAATCTGGTGTCTGGCTGTTTTCAGGCCTGTATGGAAGCACGATTGTTACAATATTCCGGTAAATTATTAAAACCTTTTGACCGGAGGTTGAAAGATGCCTGCAAGGGTAAACCGGAGGTTAGGGGGTTGTTGGATTTCGCGGCCCTGCTGCAGCGCTACGGAGCCAAAGAAAAACAGGCTGTGCAGAATCTCCGGCCTATTGTCACTTCATGGTTGGCATCTGGCCTTAAGCTGGATCTTGATAAGGGGGCATATTTGCAGCTCTGTGCTATTTTGCAACAACAGAATTATTTTGAATTGTTGACCAAATATGGCAAAAAAGCGGACAAATTATGGCCTGACAGCCCTCTTTTTGTTTTTTATTATCTCTGCGGGAAGAGCAGGGCCGGATCAAAAAAAATATCTAATCGTGAACTGGATCGTTTGGAGGATATGTTGGAGTTGGCCGAACTACAGCATGATAGAAAAAGTGTCATGCTGATTGAAGAGTTGTTGAAAAAGCTGCTCTTCTCCGGCAAAATCTCGCCGAATGGGGCAATGGGCAACGCCTTATCCGGCTTTCTGGAAATGTTCGAGAACAATGAAACCATGCGCGATGAAATGTTGCAGATCATGGAAAGCGAAGATTTCCTGGACGCTGATTTTGATGATGAGAAGTGGTAAGAGGCTTTTTTTGATTAAAGAATACCAAAGGACAATTGTCTCCGGGAAACAATGAAAACACCATTTGAGATTTTAAACATTGCTGTTGACAGCGATGATGATGCAATAAGAAAGGCTTATCTTGGCATGGTTCGGCAATTTCCGCCAGAACGTTTTCCAGAAGAATTTCAACGAGTTCGCACTGCTTATGAAAGCATAAAGACAGCAAGAGACCGGTTGCGGTATGAATTGTTTGATTACAGCATGCCGGATATGCATGAATTGGCGGCAGATATTAAGGCCAAGGCAAAACCTGGCCGTCCCACAGAAAAACAGTTGCGGCAGTTGCTCGATCAAGCTGTGAATGCCGAGATTACGGCGTTGGTGGTGAATAATGGTTGAGAACGGTAAAGAGGATCTGGTTGAACAATTTCGCAGCTATCTGGATAATTTGCCGCCAGAACCGATGGTGTCAGAAGACAAGCTTGATCTCTTTTCGTTTTACAGCGAGCTTACCGGTCTGAAAAATGAGGTGAAAATTGAATCACGGCAGGTAAAAAAATCCCTTACAGATTTTCAGTCGGCAGTACACACCCTGGAAGAAAACAGCCGGCAGGATTTACAATTTATAAGGGAGCAGTTTGCGCGGCAGCAAAGCAAAGCTGCCCGGGAACATGAACAGGCAGTCCCGCGTCCTCTGCTTCTTGCTCTGCTTGATATTTATGATCGTGTGGCCGCTGCCGGTCAGACAGTTGTAACGGGGGAAAAGAGTTTTTTTGCCCGGTTTTGTTCCAGGGAAAGGAAAATAATTCAAGCCATGCGTGAGGGACAGGAGATTACCCTGCGCCGCTTTGATGAGCTGTTGGCTCAATATAATGTTACGGCGGTGCAGACCCTGGGGATGCAATTTGATCCACAGATTATGCGGGCCGTGGCCTCTGATGATGACCCGCGATTACCTGATGGCGAGGTAAGCGCGGAGTTGCGGAGGGGTTTTTTAATTAACGGGGAAGTGTTGCGCCTTGCAGATGTCAGGGTGAATAGAAAGAGAGAACAAGCATGAAAGAAAAGATAATTGGGATTGATTTGGGAACCACTAATTCTGAAGTGGCAATTGTTGTTGACGGGCAGCCGACAATGATCAATGTGGGCGACAGTGTAATTTTGCCTTCTTATGTCGGGCTTGACCGCAACGGCAAGTTGCAGGTTGGTGAGATAGCGCGAAATCAATACCCCGTTTACCCGGAACGGACGATTAAATCAATCAAGAGATTAATGGGAGAAAATAACAGAGTTCGGATGGGGGATGAAGAGTATGCTCCCCAGGAAATTTCCGCAATTATTCTGAAAACTTTAAAAAGGGCGGCTGAAGATTCTCTTGGCGAACAGGTGCAGAAGGCGGTTATTACCGTACCCGCCTATTTTTCCGATGCGCAGCGTCAGGCAACCCGGGAGGCGGGGGAAATTGCCGGGCTGAAAGTTGTCAAGATGATAAATGAACCAACGGCTGCCGCCTTGGCCTATGAATGTAAACAGCAGGGATGCAAACGTATTCTTGTTTATGATCTTGGTGGCGGTACTTTTGATGTGTCTGTCGTACAGATTGAAGATAGCGTTATCGAGGTGGTTGCCAGCCATGGGAATAACCATCTGGGCGGGGATGATTTTGATCGGCGGATAGTTGATTATATCCATGCCGGGATTGTTGATGAGCATGGGGATATGGCTATACCGCCGGAGGCAGAGGCCCGTATCGAGCGCGCGGCGGAAACCGCTAAAATAGGCTTGTCTGACAATCCCTTTGTTCTGATTGAAGAGGAATTTTTGCTGGAAAAAAACGGGGTGCCGATTAATCTGTCCTTGGAGGTAAACCGGGAAGATTATGAGGAGATGATTACTGGTTTTATTGATGAAACCATGGATGCGATTCACCTGGCCCTGCAAAGTGCCGGTCTGACGGCTTCGGACATTGATGAGATTTTATTGGTGGGTGGTTCTACCCGAACACCCATGGTTGTTGAACGCCTGGAAAAAGAATTTGCAGTACCTCCCAAAATTGAGGTTGATCCGGAGCTGTGTGTGGCTGCGGGTGCGGCGATTCAGGCCGGAATGATTGCTGGAGAAGATGTATCTGCGGTGCTGGTTGATATTACACCATACACCTTTGGTACCAGCGCTCTTGATATACAGGAGGATGGTTCCATGTATCCGTTTGTGTATGTGCCGATTATCAGGAAAAATACCCCGATCCCTGTCCGGAAAAGTGAGCTGTTTTTTACCACGGTTGATAATCAGGAAAAGGTTGCTGTTTATGCCTATCAGGGTGAAAACAGGGATGCCAAGAAAAATATTGAACTTGGCCGTTTTGTGATAACGGGACTTGCAGATGTCCCGGCAGGTAATGAGATAATTACCACTTTTGAACTTGATAATGACGGGATTCTCAATGTCAGTGCCATGGAGAAAAAAACGGGTCTTGAGAAAAATATTTCCATTGAAAATGCCATTTCCTGTTTTGATCATGATGAATTGCGTAAGGCCAGAGAGAAGAATAAGGCCTTGTTTGCCGATGATGAGGTTGTAAAAGAAGATGTTGCTGTGGCTGATGACGTACAAGCAGATGATGCGACAGATAGTCAGGCTGTCTCCTTGATTGCCAGGGCTGAAAAGCTGATGGAGCAGGCGGCGCCGGAAGATCGGGAGGAAATGGTTGATTTGATTGAACAGATAAATGAAGCAAAATCGTCCGGTGACGCACAGGGGCTGACCACTGCTCTGGAAGAATTGTCGGAAATTATTTTTTATCTTGAGTCTTAACCATGGAACGTTGCCCCGTCTGTCGCGCTCGTGTTGCCGGTAAGTCTGTTTGTCGGCGGTGTAAATCTGATCTTGCCGGTCTGCTGCGGCTTGAGGCTCAGGCGGATTATTATTTGCAGTGGGCAGTATGTGCCCTGGCCCGGAGGGAGATCCAAAAGGCTGGAGAATTATGTCGTTATGCGGCTCATCTTCAAAACACGCCATTAACTGCGGCACTTGCCGGGTTTATAGATTCTTTGTCAGATAGGTAACCGTTCACCAGGGAGTAAATTTTTGCAATATTTAAGTCTCTAAGCTTTTTTCAAGAGTCTGCGTAACTACTCATGGGGTAAGCACCTAATGATTGCAAATCTCAATATTTGTAACTGGTTACAGGGTGCAGGTAAGCGACCGAAGGGAGACTCCGATAGATTTTCGTCATCAGACCGGTGCCG
>JANTGB010000130.1 GCA_024763115.1 Desulfobulbaceae bacterium
AGTGCCTTAGATTCGTTCGTTTGGGACTTCGAAGCATACTTGTGCTATTCGAGAAGGCCCAAACGGGCGAAGATGAGGTGCTGGTGAACGATTACCCCCATGAGTAGTTACATTTAAGCTAAACATGATTAATTTATTGTCAAAAAAATGTCTTATGCTTTACGAAATAATTTGTCGTATACTTTATTTTTGAATTAGCCCTTAACAAAAGCTTTTAAGATGATTACTTAGTTTTTGGTAATAAGGATAAGTAGTTCCATTTTTATTTTAAAAAATTTAATTGGAGGATTATCTTATGGAGTGGAAAAAATTAACTGAATCCGAGTATGAATCATATTTTGACACCCTGTCCAGGGGGCTGAAAAATCAGCAGGCGGAAATAGAGATTATGGCGGTTGGTGTTCTTGACAAGGAGCAGACCAGCTGGATTACCTTATATGGCGTTTCTTACGATCCTGGTGAAAAAACAGTATCCGTTATCTGTGAGCATATTGATCATCATATTAAAAATCCCCAGGAAGTAAATGTATTTGAGGGCGAGGCCGGTATTGAATCAATTGAAATAATCGGTGGCGGAGGATATAAACACGTACTTAAATTCAAGACTCCCGTCAGCGTTTAATTCCATGTAACAATATGGAATCAAATCAAGACCAAAACCTCTCTCCCGCACCGGATCTGCTGACCTTGAAAGAGGTTATTGCCATGGGAGTGGGCGGCATGGTGGGCGGAGGGATTTTCTCCGTTCTGGGCCTGGCTATTGTCGAGGCCGGTCATGCCGCGCCCATCGCCTTTGCCTTAAGTGGAATACTGGCTTTCTTTACCGGTCTTTCCTATGCCCGCCTGGGCGTGGCTTTCCGTTCAGACGGCGGGTCATTTACCTATCTGGAACATGCCTTCCGCCATCCCAATATATCCGGGATTGGCGGTTGGCTCCTGCTGGTCGGTTATATCAGCACAATGGCCCTGTATGCCTTCACCTTTGCCGTCTATGGTACAGCCATGCTCGGCAGCGGACATTTCAGCGGTGCCATGCAGCATCTGCTGGAAACCCTGGTTCTCCTGGGATTCCTCGGCATAAATCTCTATGGAGTCAAGGCCAGCGGCAGCAGTGAGCTGATTATTGTTACCGTTAAGATGCTTATTCTTTTCCTTTTCGGCTTTATCGGCCTGTTTTATGCCAGGCCTGATCATCTTTTGCCATTTTTTAATCAGGGATTTAGCGGAGTAATAATGGGAGCAGCCCTTATCTTTGTCGCTTATGAGGGGTTTGAACTGATTCCCAATGCCGCCAATGAAATGGTTGATCCAGAGCATAATCTTCATCGCGGTATTATCTGGTCGATCTGCATTACCATTGTTGTTTATGTGCTGGTCTCTATTGTCGCGGTAGGCAATCTTTTGCCTGCCGAAATTATCCGCTATAAAGAGTATGCCCTGGCTGTGGCCGCCAAGCCGTTTCTTGGTCAGGCAGGATTCATGCTCATCGGTCTGGCTGCCCTGTTTTCCTCGTCCTCAGCCATTAATGCCACTCTTTTCGGCACGGCTCGGCTGGGAATGGTCATGGCAACTGAACATGCGTTGCCGGTCGTATTCGGTTTCAGGCGCCGGCAGAACAATATTCCCTGGGTCAGTCTGTTGATAATGACCGGCCTGACCATTGTTTTTGTCAATCTTGCCGACTTAAATATTATATCTTCTTTTGCCAGTTCCACTTTTCTGCTGATTTTTGCCGCTATTAATCTTTCGGCCCTGCGGCTTCGTCATCGTCTTGACGCCGGAATCAGCGTGGCATTGTTTGGTCTTATTTGCTCCCTGTCTTCCTGGCTGGCCCTGATGGTATACCTGTTTCAGCAAAAAAAATCCGGTTTTTACTGGATTTGCGGGCTCTACCTGGCAATTTTCTGCGCTGAAGTTCTCTTCAGCAAACGACGCTGGATATTTAAGGAAATTGAATCTCTTTAATTCACAATGAATTGGCAGCATTATATCGGTTATTGTCGGGTCACGTCCTGTTTTCCCGGCCTTGATTAATCTTTTTTCGCCATCAGCTTTTTAATTTTGGAATGTTGAGGAAAATTTTATGAAAAGCACTGATGATTTTGCCGGCCGGGACATCGAACAGAGTTTAAGTGAGTTACGGGTAGATGAGAAAACAGGCCTGAGCAGCCGGGAAGCGACAGACCGTCTGCAACAATATGGTTACAATGAAATAAGTGAAAAGGAAGAGCCGCTCTGGCACCGGATTTTCCGGCGTTTCTGGGGGCCGATTCCCTGGATGATCGAAATTGCCGCCATCCTTTCCGCCCTGGTTCGGAAATGGGAAGATTTTGTCATCATAACCATTATGCTGCTGGTTAATGGTCTGCTGGATTTTTTCCAGGAACACAGGGCGCTTAATGCCTTAAAAGCCCTGAAGGGCAAACTTGCCCAGGAGGTAACTGTTCTCCGGGACGGAAGTTATCTCACCATTGCCGCCAGGGAACTTGTGCCCGGCGACATAGTGCAGCTCAGGCTCGGCGATGTGGTGCCGGCTGATATCCAACTCGTGGCCGGCGATTATCTGTCGGTTGATCAATCCTCACTCACCGGCGAGTCCCTGCCGGTAACCAGGAGGCGGGGCGAGGTTGTCTTTGCCGATACCATTATAAAGCAGGGAGAGATGACCGGCCTGGTTGTTAACACAGCCTCTAATACCCGTTTTCATTCCGTTGTCGCCCTGGTGGCAAAGGCCTCCCTGGAAGAACGCAGCCATTTTCAGAAAATGGTTATCCAGATCGGCAATTTTCTTATCATCCTGACGGTGACCCTGGTTATCCTTATTCTGATGGTTGCCCTGTTCCGCCATGAAAATTTTATTGAAATAGCCCGTTTTGCCCTGGTGCTGACCGTGGCCGCCATTCCCGTAGCCCTGCCCGCCGTACTCTCTGTTACCATGGCTGTCGGCGCTCTGAACCTGGCCCGTAAACAGGCCATTGTTTCCCGCCTGACCGCCATTGAAGAGCTGGCCGGAGTAGATATTTTCTGCTCGGACAAGACCGGCACTCTGACTAAAAACGAAATGCGGGTAGCTAAACCGGTGCTGCTTGATGGCCATGATGAGCGGGAACTGTTTCTTTATGCCCTGCTTGCCTCCCGTTTTGAGAATAAAGATCCCATTGAGCTGCCGCTTTTTCATTATGCTGACCAGCATTTTCCCGATCTTGACCGGCAGAGCTACGAGCAGAGAGAGTTTGTCCCCTTTGATCCGGTGAGCAAGCGAACCGAAGCCGTTATCAGCCGGGAAGGGGAAACCTTTCAGGTATTGAAAGGAGCGGCCCAGGTTTTACTGGAGATGACGGAGCTGCCGGATAATGAATTAATTGCTATTACCAATTCCATTGATCTGCTGGCCTCCAAGGGCTATCGCACCCTGGCTGTAGCCCGGCGCGCAAACCCGGATGATTCTCTGGAACTGATTGGCCTGATTCCCTTAATTGACCCGCCTCGCGATGACTCGGCCCAGGTAATCAGCGATATGCGTGATTATGGCGTACAGGTTAAGATGGTTACCGGCGACAATCTGGCGATTGCCCGGGAGATAGGTTCCATGCTCGGCCTGAGCCGCAGAAGCATGCGGGCCGAACAGTTAAGCGGCAAATCGAACACTGAACTGATCGGCCTGACCCAGGCTATGGCCACGGCCATTTATCATAAACTTCATCCTGAGGTGAGCAGCCGGGAGGCCCGGCGTTTTGCTGATTCGGTCATAGAGGAACTGGAGTCGATATATGACATCAGTATTCTTAACCGGGAATTTCTTCATACCCATGAATCAGCTATTATTGAGATGATTGAAACAACGGATATCTTTGCCGAGGTGGTGCCCGAGGATAAATATATGCTGGTTGAGAGCCTGCAGAAGGCGGGCCACATTGTCGGGATGACCGGTGACGGAGTAAACGATGCCCCGGCCCTGAAAAAAGCGGACTGCGGATTTGCCGTCTCCAATGCTACTGACGCGGCCAGGGCGGCAGCTGATATTATTCTTACCGCTCCGGGTCTGACGGTTATCAATCATGCTATTGAACAGGCCCGGATCACTTTTGAACGGATGAAAAGCTATTCCATCTTCAGGATTGCCGAGACCATCCGCATCATTTTATTCATGACCCTGTCTATTGTAGTTTTTAATTTTTATCCCATTACCGCCCTGATGATAATCATTCTGGCCCTGCTTAATGATATTCCGATCCTGGCCATTGCCTATGACAATACCAAGATTCAGAAAGAGCCGGTGCGCTGGAATATGCCCGAACTGCTGACAGTTGCTTCAACCCTGGGTATAGCCGGTGTTCTTTCTTCTTTCCTGCTCTTCTTTATCCTGGTCGAGTTAAAGTTCAGTGATGAGATGATTCAATCATTGATGTTTGCCAAGCTGGTCATTGCCGGTCACGGTACTATTTACAATACCAGGATTGATGACTGGTTCTGGAAAAAGCCTTATCCTTCCTGGCTGCTTTTCTGGGCGACTTTTTCCACCAGGATACTGGGCACCGTTATCGCGGTGTATGGAATTTTTATTCCGTCCATCGGCTGGACATATGCCATGTATATGTGGGCTTACGCCCTGGCCTGGTTTGTCTTCAACGATGGAGTTAAGATGCTTACTTATCGCTCTTTGCGCCGACGTGGCCTGTATGTCTGATTGTAAATGTCCACCTTTGACCGGAGATTTTCTTGCATAAAATAAAAAATTCGATACCTGAGTCATTGCTGCCGTTTTCCGAGACGATCCGGAACTCAATGCGGTTTTATGAGCAGACCAGATTCAACAATCGGCATGATACCCTGCTCAAGGCCTTCGTGGATATCATTCATAATGATTATTCTCTTAACTGGTTTTTCCAGATATGCGTTACAGTGCCGCTGTTTCTGAATAACCTTCAGTCTCGTTTTTATATTTATGAAAAGAGGAGCGGACATTTTTTACTGGTCAGTGACAGCACTGTCGGTCTGTTAAAAAAGCCACAACCAGCTGATTTCGGCCTGGATAAAAAACCATGGCCGGCGCAACAGCATGATAACCGGCTGTTTTATCCCCTTTATCCGCGCACCGAGACAGGTTCCGGTATTCATTTTCCTGCTCGTGACGACCGGGAATCTGATGAAGGTGACCCATATTTTGCCGAACACTCTCTCCTTGGCATGTACGCGATTTCACCAGTCGAAAAATTAGAGAGCGAAGACAGGGCTTTTTTTGATATTCTCAGCCGTTGGATGGGTCATAAACTCGATAATCGTCTTAATGCCGAGCGCCACCAGGAGCACCTGCATTTTTTGAACTCCCTGGGCAGGGATATCGGTCATAATATAATTGTTCCCAACATGTATTTAAAACATCTGTTGCGCCAGGTGGAAAAACAGATTAGTGATTTAAAAGAAGTTGAACATGAGGCTGAACATCTTGTTCTTAATGGAATTACTACCAGGCAATATGTAAATTTTCTGGTTAGTTGCCGGGAAAAACGGGAAGCCCTGGAAAAGACTCACCGTGAATTACTTAAACATCATAAGCAGATTACCCTGTATCTGGAAAGCCTGTTCCGGGAGCAGCATTTTATCAAGGGACATCTGGTTCTGCAACCTGCCCGCTGTTTTGTTGAACGTGATATTATCCTCCCGCAGCTTGATCTTTATCGAAAAAAACTTGAGCAACAGGGAGTTTCAATAGAAAAACCTCTAAATCTCTACAAACAGGAATTTCCTTTGATGGTTGACATAGGACTTCTCTCCCAGGTATATGCCAATCTTTTTTCAAACGCGGTAAAGTATACTGCTGAAATTATAGATCATCAGGGAAAGATTCGTAAGGAACTGGCCTATGGCGCTGAAGAGATAAAAAAAATGTCCGAAGCCGGCCGGGCCGGAATTAAATTTAATGTTTTTACCACCGGCCCGCCCTTGACCGATAATGAATGTCGGGAAATTTTTGCGGAAGGCAATCGGGCCGATAACAGTAAGGGTGTTGAAGGTTCCGGCCATGGCCTGAACTTTATCCAGCGGGTTATCAATATTCATGGCGGTAAGGTCGGTTGTGAGCCTACTGCTGAAGGCAACAATTTTTATTTTATCCTGCCCATGTCGTCACGGGATAAATAAGCGAGGCAGAGGTGACGGGAAAGGGTTTTTCTGCTTTAGCGGGTTAGGCTTGATTAAAGGAAAAATCCTCAATGATTACCGGGCGAAAGGTGAGGCTGTGAATCCTTTAGGTGCCTTTTTTTACCCGCCGGGTATCCGGATTTGGTTACCTGCAATTATTTGCTGATAGTTCCGGGAGGTTGTCCGACAATAGGCATTTATTTTTAAATATTACAGGGTCGGGCAGGTAATCGGTAACCGTTCACCAGGGCACAAAATTTACGCTAACCTTCAGTCCTGTAAGTGTTTACCAGTGTCTTAGATTCGTTCATTTGTGCCTGCGCAGCATACTGGTGCTATTCAAGCAGGCAGGTAAGCGAGGAACGAGACTCCGAAATGGGCAAAGATGAGGTGCTGGTGAAC
>JANTGB010000131.1 GCA_024763115.1 Desulfobulbaceae bacterium
CCATGCATTCAAATGAATTTCTTTGAGAAGATGAGTAGGAGCAATGCTATAATTCCAATTCCCCAAATTTATGTTTTTGCTGATGTTGAGCTCCTTAAATTCTTTATCGCTTACTTTCAGTCCCTTCTCATACTCCTTTTCATCCGAATACGCTTCAATGCGAAGGCCGGTTTCTGTCCTGGCATTGTTGACAAAATTCAATAGTATTTCAAAGCTCTCCAGAGGATGTCCAGCCCAATTTTTGCTGATCTCGCTGAACATCCTGTGCTCGATAGGGTTCCATTTACTCGCTCCAGCCGGGTAATGACAGACAAAAATTTCCAATCCGTACTCATTGGCGATACGCTCCTTAAGAAATTTTTTGAAAGCGCGTGGACATGCTCCGTTACTTCCACCGCTATCTGCCAAAATGAGAAGTTTCTTCGAGTTGGGATATTGCCAACTTCCATGATGTACCCACCATCGAGCGATTGAGCTCACTGCAAATTCCGGAGTATCAGCGGATTGTCCAACTACGACTACTCCGGAATTTAATCCTACATCATAAATCCCATAAGGTGCTGCCATACCCAAGGCCTGAGAACGAAAATCGTGATCTTTAACTTTTTGTGCTTCCCGGCACCACACCTGCCCCTGATTTTTAAACAACCCGATCAATTCCTTTTTCTTGGTATCCACACTGATAATCGGATCACCGGCCGCCTCGAACTGTCGTCTAAAACTTTCTATAATGCCAAATTGTTCATCCCTGTCAGGGTGATTCCCTGCCGACAGTGTTTTGCAGTTTCCCTTCAATGAATAGTTCAGCTGTGTGAGAAGTCGATAAACCGTTGCCGCTGACACAGAAATATGGAGGCGCTCCTGAAGACAGACAGCTATCTTTCCGGGAGTCTGTCGTGACCACTTTTTCCCGGACATCGGATCGCCTGCTGTATTAAATTCAAGGATATCTCTGATCTCTTCGACTATCTCAGGAGTTTTTTTTCCACTTGTTTCCTCCCAGCTCCCTCTACCCGGATCCTATCAAATTGCACATCATGCTTTTGAAGTTCACGACGTCCTTTGGCAACTGTTTGAGGATGTAACCCAAGAAACTCCGCTATGTGAAGATCTCCTCCATGCCCGATCTTCAAGGCCTCCAATCCTGCGTAAAGCCGTCGTTGTTGTTCATCCAGCATGCTGACAAAAAGAATAATAGCGGCTTTGACCTCATCGGAAAAATCTGTTGCTGCATTTACTTGAACTTGATGACTCAAAAGTTGTTTTTTACGAATCGCCGGTACAGGGGAACAGTATAAATAAGCCCCGGAAATCTTTTTTCTTCCAACACTGCCTTTTTTGAAGAGTTTCAGAAGTGGAGATTTTACTTCAACATGGAGTAACTTTTCCAGGTCAGATGCAAAATATCCGGCCTTGGATTTCGTTGCAAAATGCTCCAATGTTGACAACAGGTTTCCATATCGCGAGAAACATACGGACTGGTGGCACCAGAGTCCGTTATTGTCAAATTCAGCAATTGAGTCGAGTGTATAAAATCGTCCTCCATGCGAGTAGCTTGATCTGGATGACAAGCTTTTAAGAATTCGGAAAACTGTCATATCAACTTTCGTGCCAACAGCTACCTTCAACTCTTTTAACATACTGATCTTATTCTTTATAAGAAACAGTTCTACATCCTTTTTACAGTATCTGGTCTTATTCATAATGCTATAATGACAACAATTTTTTACGATTGTTGTCATTATAACATTACGATGCGTGAAAAGTCAAATCGCTATTTCTTTCCTCATGTTCTTGATTTCACGAATTATACGTCAAGAAAAAGTTAAGTTATATTGTCGTAGAGTGTCGATTGTAAATGTTAGAATGCCAATGTTTAAGCCGAGGTTATTTTTGAGCGATCCCTTAGGTTCGTTCTTTTGGGACTTCGAAGCATACTTGTGCTATTCGAGAAGGCCCAAACGGGCCAAGATGAGGTGCTGGTGAACGCTTACGTTGGGGGTATATCGGGCCACACTATTCCTGTCTACTATCTTTGCTATTCCGGCATGGGACATATTACTGCTGTTTAATGCGGTATAATCATAAAGAGCCATTACTTACTCCCCGACATACCCTGACAACCTCCGACAAGGTAGTTATTCCACTCTTGACCTTGTCAAGTCCATCAAGAAACATGGGCTTAAAGCCGCTGGAAGCGGCAATCTTTTCCAATTCGTCCTGATCAACTCCCCTGGCAACCCCCCGGCACATACTGTCATCCAGGGGCAAAAGCTCATAAATGCCCACCCGGCCTATATAACCGGTGCCTGAGCAATTTTTACAACCCCGGCCGATGAACATTTCAAAATCGCCGCCCTCCGGCACATAGCCTAAGTTCTCGGAAATCAACCCTTTGCTTTCCCGGCATTCCGGGCAGATGGAGCGGACCAGGCGCTGGGCCATAATTCCCCGGAGTGATGAAGCAATGAGGAAACGCTCCACTCCTATATCAATCATTCTGGTAATGGCGGAAACAGCGTCGTTGGTATGCAGGGTGGAAAAAACAAGATGGCCGGTAAGAGATGATTGTACTGCTATTTCCGCCGTGTCAAAATCGCGTATCTCACCAACCATGATAATATCAGGATCCTGGCGGACTATGGATCGCAGCCCCCTGGCAAAAGTCAAACCGATATCAGAACGAACCTGAATCTGGTTTATGCCGTGCAACTGGTATTCAACCGGGTCTTCCAGGGTAATAATCTTGTTGCTGCCGGAATTGATCTTATTCATGGCGCAATACAGAGTTGTTGTCTTGCCGCTGCCCGTAGGGCCGGTAACCAGGATAATGCCGTTAGCCACAGTTATGAGCCGACCAAATACCTTTTCCACCTCAGGCGGCATGCCAAGTTGACTCATATCAAGAATAATACTGCCCTTTTCCAGAATACGGATAACCACGCCCTCGCCGTAAATAGTGGGCATGGTTGAAACCCGCAGATCCACCTCCCGGCCACTGATCCGCAGGGAAATTTTGCCGTCCTGAGGAATACGCCGTTCAGCAATATCGAGGCCGGCTAATAATTTTGTTCGGGAAATAATTGCGGCCTGCATGGAAGCAGGTGGAATTTCATACTCCTGAAGAATCCCGTCCACCCGAAAGCGAATCAACTGCCCTTCTTCCAGAGATTCGATATGAATATCACTGGCCCGGCGATTAAGACCGGTATCAATCAGGGTGTTGACATATTTGATTACCGGCGCTTCCGAGGCCATATCTTTCAAACGGTCGACATCGGCTTCATCAATGAGCAGTTCTCCGGCCTCGGCATCTTGCCGGCCCAGGTCATAATGCTCTTCCATAATTGATTCGAGAACCGACTCCGGACAAAGTTGAACTGTAACCGGTTCCGGGAATAACAATTCCACTGCGGAAAATATGTCGCCGTCTTTCACATTATTGAGCAGAAGAATTATCTGCTCATTCCGCCTGAACAAGGCAAAAGGATGTTCCCGATGAAAAATAGGAGAAATATCAAAAGTAAGAAATTCGTCATTATCCGGTTGAGGCTCATACGCTTTCAGGGAAAGCTGTTCCGCCAGAGCAGCAAGAATATCTTCTTCACTGATAAAGCCGAGAGAAATAAGAATTTCCCCCAGGCTCTGGGGCACGGTTTCAAGATGGGTTAGAGCCCTCTCCAGCTGGCTGGGCTGAATCTTGCCGATGCGTACCAGCAATTCGCCTATTTTCTCTTTTTTTTTGAAAACTACGGAACTCATAACTATTCAGCCGGATCAAAAAAATGCAATAACAACTGTCCTGTAACGTTCATATGTGCCCTGAATTTGCTCATTAGATTAAAACTGCGGTAACTATTCAAGTAAGGACGAAAAACCGCCCCAACCACCGATCTGTATGACGGCGCTTTGCTCCTGTTCGGAGGTAAGCGAACAAAGTGAGAATCCGTATGCTTCAGCTGTGCGTGATAAGGCCGGCGCGGCATACTAATGCTATGTAAGACAGACTTATCGCGTGCAGGTAAGCACCCTTAAAAACAGGGCACAAACTTCGACTCCGGATGAAGCGCAGCTGAATAATTACGAAATACATAACTACTACTCACGGGGCAAATGTCTTACCGGTTATATAACTACCTTATTTCAAAACTTATTTTTCAGTTCTAAGTCAAAATTTATGCCTTTTTTCCAGGGGCGCTTATCTCTTGTTTTTTAGACCAGTCAGTTAAGCGAAAACTCCGAGCGAGTACTGAACAGAGTGACGGCTTCTCAGAAGTAAGGCGCTGAAAATCGACCTGGACAGCGAATTTTTCCTGAAATTATGGGATAAAATAAAATTCCGGATTCAAGATTTTTTCAGCTCAGCAAGTTGTTCCCCGGCAAAGGTTATACCCGGATCAAGCTCCAGGGCCAGTTCAAAATAACTTCTGGCCTTATCAAGTTCGCCCAGCTTACGGTAATTGACCCCGAGATTGGCATAATCAACGGCAGAGGAGGGTAACAGATCCACAGCCCGGTGAAAATGATTTATTGCCTGCTGATATTCTTCCAGCTTAAAATAACAAACCCCCATGATATTATGGATATCCGGCCTCTCCTCATCATGGACAAGCCCCTTGGTAAGGATCGGCAGAGCATCGCCGTAACGCCCTAAATTCTTCAGGCAATCACCAATATATGAATAAATATAAGGAAGATCTTCCTCGGTCGGATCAAGTTCAAGGGCAGCCTGCAAATGAACAAGAGCCTCATCAAGCAGGCCAAGAGAAATAAAATTACGGCCCAGATAAAACTCGACATAATAGGCATCAGGCAATATTTTGCCCATGGCCTGCAACAGGCTGTTGGCAGCCTGGAGATCATCTATTCTTTCAGTCACCAGCTTGGCGGCAAAAAGACCGGCATTGTTAATCCGGGAACGTTCGCGGAAATGAGCTCCCGGGACAATTACATAAACTGCGGGAATCTTGAGGCGGGGATGGGTTATGTCCAGAACAAAAACTTCCATCCGCAACCGGGCAAGAGCAGCCAGACAATTTTCAATTTCCACCCGGATATTACCATTGCTCAGATCCGCCATATCCTCAACCCGGATGGAACTGCTGCTGCGGGTAATATATTCCACCTCCGCCAGGGAACGGGGCTTGGGCAGGCCGCTGGCAATATAGTTTGCCCGGGAATTGAAATCTCCGGCCAGTTGAGCCACTTCGGTAAGAGCGCGAATAAGAGATTTTTCCGGCTGGGGCGTGGTTCCGGCGGTAAAGACAATTTCACTGGTTTCCGGAAAAGTCGAAGGATCAACGGCCAGGGCGGCAACTGTGGGAATTCCGGTATCCAGAGTCAGATCATTAAAATAAACCTCAATACCGCATCTTTTAAACTTTTCCAACAGTTCAATTGCCACAGGATCACTTAAGGAATCATGGTCTATGGCCGGAGTAGCAAGTTTATCGTAACTCACCAGGGAAGAGACATGACGTTCCACTACTTCGCATAATCCCTGGCTCACCGCCTCTTCAATGGTATTGCCGGCGGAAGGGCCGTTAAATTCGTTAATGGCATAAAACCAACTGAAGGGAATCAGTGTTTCCGCCTTGGTGGTCAGATTCCGGGCCCATGCCCATTCAATAGGAATTCCCGCCAGCAGTTCAGCCAGCTGCTGAGCTGAGGTATGCTCATCATGAACTGATTTCAGCATCATCTCCAGGGACATTACCGGATATTTATCCTTAACCTCGGGATAAGCGGCAATGATAAAATCAGCCGAATCCCGCATAAAGCTGAAAAAACTGAAACGTTCAGCCAGTTCCATGCAGGCGCTGGCTTGAGCCTGTTCCGGGGTGCTTCCCTTGCCCATCTGTTTTTTAGTGCCGATAATCTCTTCACCGTCCCGGCCGCAGACGCTGAAATAAACCGGAATATCCAACCTGCCGTTATCAACCCGCTTTACTTCCTTTAAAATATCAAGGTCTTCCTCTCTGAGACGCTGACGAAAAAGCTCAACTGTTTCGGTCGGTGAAAGTGCCTTGTCAAGATCCTGGGTATATGTCTTGTAACAGTCCTTAAGACTTATAATTTTTTTCATAATTTAACAGTAACTATTCAGCTGCACTTCATCAGCGCCCGATCAGGCTGACTCAGGGCTCATGCGAAAATAACTTTGCATTCCAAGGCGCAACCTGAACATTTAGACGCCTTACTCCCGAAAAGCCGTCACTCTGTTCAGTATTTGCGTGAGTCCTTACATAAAATCGGGAGGCTGCGTCAGCCTGATCGTACATAGCCATAGTACATCTGAATAGTTACATTCAATATATTATTTTGCAACTTTCGCTTTTAAAAAAATAAGTATACCATATTTTATCTTCAAAGCCAGCCATTCAGTTAGAGAAGTGATCCGGTTGCAGGCAACCACAGACGTAGCAGGGCTACGTTTAAGATTGGTAACCGTTCACCAGGGCACAAAATTGACGATAACCTTCAGTCCTGTAAGTGTTTACCAGTGCCTTAGATTCGTTCGTTTGGGACTTCGAAGCATA
>JANTGB010000132.1 GCA_024763115.1 Desulfobulbaceae bacterium
TATGCTTCGAAGTCCCAAACGAACGAATCTAAGGCACTGGTAAACACTTACAGGACTGAAGGTTATCGTCAATTTTGTGCCCTGGTGAACGGTTACCTTTTTGGGGTGCCGAAATTTATGATTTGTGGTAAGATTAATTGTGTAACCTACCAAAATTACTCAATTAACCATTTTCAGAAGTCACAAAAACGATGCGAAAAGTACGCAATCAGCAGCTTCCTCCGGCAGAGGCAACAACTGAACCACCCCAAGGCGAAAGAGTTATTAAAGATCAGCGAAATACTAGACAGCAACCATAGCATATACGACCTGGCCGTAACCGTTCACCAGGGAGTAAATCTTTGCAATATTTAAGTCTCTAAGCGTTTCGGCAAATTTGTTGACAATGGCCCGCAAGCAACTTGCTTGACGACAGGTTTGGCTGCTGACTTGATCTTGGCCCGATGTATAGGAGCGCCTTGATTCGGCCTTTTTAGAAAAAATAGTGGCTATCAGGCCAAGATGCATTAATGGAGCGTATTTCTACATAGCCTGTCAACTCTTTTGATAGATAGGCGTATGTGCTGATTACTGAAATACGCAATTTATGCACAGACACAAGCTACGCCGGCCTGATCGTAAAAATCTCCCGGAGTCTCCCGCTGGTCGCTTACCCCGTAAATAGTTACCTTTTTTCCAAGACTCCGCCTGGGGAAAAATGCCTCCGGCAGCTCGACAGTATGTTCGGATTACGCCTTGAAATGTGAAGTTATTTTTGCGTGAGCCCTTAACAGCTTAATAGTTACGAGTTTATCTGATATTCTTTAATCTTATAAAGTAAAGCCGGCAGGCTTATTTCCAGGATAACGGAAGCTTTTGTCTTGTTCCCCTTGGTTTCATTAAGAGCTTGAATTATCAGATACTTTTCCAGTTTGCGGGAATTCTTTTTGATGGACAGGGTAT
Organism: Desulfobulbaceae bacterium; assembly: GCA_024763115.1. Taxonomy (GTDB): domain Bacteria; phylum Desulfobacterota; class Desulfobulbia; order Desulfobulbales; family SURF-16; genus JANTFJ01. The sequence goes on from JANTGB010000132.1 coordinate 943, forward strand.
CAAAATAAGAAAAATTATCTTCATCTGTCTCTCTGACCTGATAAAGTTCGGGAGGCAGCATATCAGCCAGAAGAATATTCTCATCCTCGCTTAAAGCCATAGCCCGTTCAATCACATTTTCAAGTTCCCTGACATTGCCCGGCCAATCATAATCCAACATACACTGGAGGCAGTCCGATGCCGGTTTTTTAATTTTCAATCCCAGTTTTTTATTATATTTTTCAATAAAATGATCTACCAGCAGGGGAATATCCTCCCGCCGTTGCCGCAGGGGGGGGATCTCCAGACAAAGGACATTTATTCGATAAAAAAGATCCTCCCGGAAATTTCCTTTATTTACCTCATCACGCAGATTTCTGGACGTAGCCGTGATTATCCGGACATCCACCTTGATAATTTTGCTGTAGCCCAGGGGCCTGATCTCGTCTTCCTGTAAAACCCTGAGCAACTTGACCTGCAGGGCAATAGGCAATTCGCCCATCTCGTCCAGGAACATGGTACCGCCGTCCGCCTCCTCAAACAACCCTTTTTTAGGACGGTAAGCATCGGTAAAGGCTCCTTTCACATGACCGAAAAGCTCACTTTCCAGCAGGGTTTCAGGAATACCGCCGCAATTTACGTCAATAATTGGCTTTTTGCGGCGAATACTATTATAATGAATGGCCTTGGCAATTAATTCCTTGCCGGTGCCCGACTCGCCGGTAACCAGAACGCTTGTCTTGTAATCAGCAATCTTACGGATGGTTTTAAAAATAGCCAACATCTTATTGCTGCGGGAGACAATACGATCAAAGCTGCAAGTGCTGTCTTCTTCCTGCTGAAATCGTTTATTTTCCAGGGCGGTATTATCATTTTTCTCTATCTCCCCGCCGGCTTCAGCTATCTCAGGAACTCTATTTTTTTTTATAGTCAAATCAATTAACTCCTGAATTTATATCTGATAAATCATTTGCAAAAAAGATTGAATCTGCTGCTCAAAAAAAAGATAGACCATGGCGGCCCCGGCCAGAAAGGGGCCATAGGGGATAACCGTCCGGCCTCCCTTTTTCTGCTCAACCATGGCCCGGAGACCAGCTATTATCCCAGCCACGGAACTGCCGAAAATAACAAAGGGCAACGACTGCCAGCCCTGAAAAGCGCCGATCATGGCCAGCAGCTTAATATCGCCACCGCCCATGCCTATTCTTTTGGTAAACAGATAATATCCGGCGGAAATACCGTAAAAAATACCGCCGCCCAAAAAAATCCCCAGACCTGAATCACTCCAGGTCAGGGCGGGATTAAAAAAAGAACAGGCAAAACCTAGAATTATTCCCGGTAGACTGATAACATCAGGAATTATCTGATGATAAAAATCAATAAAAATGATAACCAGAAGAGCAGCGCAATAAATAAAAAAAATAAAAAATCGGCTGGAAACAAAAAAATTATCATAAAGAGCCAGAGAAATCAGACCCATACAAAATTCTACCAAAGGATATTGCCAGGAGATCAACGCATCACAGGACCGACATTTTCTTCTTAAAATTATAAAGCTTACAAGAGGAATATTATCATACCATTTCAAACGGGTATTACAGGACGGACAGCGGGATGGCGGGAAAACAACAGACTCATCCGGCGCGGGAAGCCGGAGGATAACCACATTCAGGAAACTGCCGACAATAGCGCCAAGCACAAAAATTGTAAATGAAACCAAGTAAACATCCATAAAATTTAAGTTTTTCCCCCTGTCCCCTTGCGTATGGTCGGATATTCTGTAAAAATATATGTAACGATTCAGCACTGCGCCGGCCTGATCACAAAAATTTCCCGGAGTCTCCCGCTGGTCGCTTACCCAGTGAGTAGTTACTAAATAATATTATTATAATAGCAGAACACTTAAAATTTTGTAAGTTCCCAGGAGAAACTATAATTGATTTTATCAATTGATGAATCAATCCAGCGGCTGAAAGCTGAAATCATTGCTCAGGACTGGTCTTTAAGCCAGAAACGTATTACTCTGCTTGAAGCCTCCTTCACTTGTCTGAAACATCGTTTCAAAAGTCGAAAAGCAGCCTTTGCCATCCTTACCATGGCCGGCAGCGTTCTCGATTATATAAAACGACGCGGAGAAAATACTCCAACTGTTACTATTGATTTTCTCAAAGAGGCCATGGCTCATATTGTTAATCTATATGAAGACGGCAATTTTAATCCGGAGCAGGAAGAAAAAATTTTTCGCAGTCTTTACTCCAGATTTTCGGCCTTAAAACAGCAAATTTATGCGGACAGGCCGGGAAAAACTTCCTCTTCGGCCGGCTCAGTTTCTCCGGAATCAGAAACAAAAAAAATAATCGGGGTGAAAAAAACCTTTTCACCGGCAGCTATCAGTCAACTGGAAAATAAAATTACCGCCCTGCGTCGCCAGTCAGTAAAGGCTGGTCTGGACAAAGAAGATATAGTACGCCTGATCCAGGATCTGCAATCGTCCCTGGATCAGGCTGAAGAAGTCGGCTCAACCATCCGCACCCTGCTGGACGATCTTTTGAGTTTAAATGAAAGCGCCCCGGCAGGCGACAACAATGAAGAGTCTGCCGACAATTTTCCTCCACCGCAGGATTTATCCGCCCGGCAGGAAATAAAAATTTGTCCGACCACGGAACTGCGCGGCTTAACCATTGGTGAAGCCCATGTTTATATCCGGGAAAGTTCCATTGCCATGATCCGCAACCTGAACACAAAAAAGAAAAAAGAATACCTGAAAGACTCTAGTATCCCCCTGAAAGACTTCAGTCGTTTTTTGACGAGCCTTTCCAAGCAGTTTAAAGGGCAAATGGCTAAAATTGCCGACAAAAAATTAAAAAAACTTAACCTGCCGATAATGCTGCCCAGCGGCATTGGTCTGCCGGAAATAATCGATGAAAACGGGACAAAGCTTGTCGTTGTTTCCAACGGTCACTGGAATGGCATATTAATCTGTTCGAAAATCGACAACAAAACAGTAAACATGGTTAAATTTAAAAAAGCCACCAATGGCGACTTTGCCGGAATCGGCTATACTGATGATGGAAAGGAACTTTCTCTGCTGAATATTGTCTCCCTGTTGCGCAGAGAGGGATTTTTGACAATGGTATAATATTATGGCTCAAAAAGAACGGCGCAAAAATGCCAGGGTTGAATTTAAAACAACAGTAAATTTAAAATTCCCCGACCAGGAATATAAACAGTGCGCTATCAGCAACCTCAGCGTCAAAGGCATGTTCATTTCGGGCATCGATGATCGGCAACAAGGGGAAAAGTGTGAAATAAATCTGAAACTGAGCGGTAGCAGCAGTGAACTTGTCTTAACCATGAAAGGAGTTATTGCCAGGACAACTCCGGAAGGAGTCGGAATCCATTTTGAAGAAATAAATTTTGACAGTTTTTATCATTTAAAAAACATCATTTACTTCAACAGTGATGATCCTGATTCACTGTCGGAAGATTACATGGAACCTTAATATGGCCTTACTGCAATTAACCATAATACCCATGGGAACCGCGACTCCATCGGTTGCCGATTACATTGCCGATGTCCAACAGGCATTAAAACAGGAAAACATAAAATATCAACTTACTGATATGGCGACAGTTCTGGAAGGGGAAATTACGCAGTTGCTGGCTATTGCCGCAAAGCTCCATGAACTGCCTTTTCAAAAAGGGGTCAAGCGAGTTGTAACTCAAATTGTTATTGATGACAGACGAGACAAAAAAATCTCGATTGGCGATAAGGTAAATTCCGTTAAATCTCTATTGAAAGCTTAATGACAAAACACAAAATACGTAAATTGCCCCTTTTTACCCTGATTTTTTTTCTGCTGCTTTTCATGGCCGGGGTAATCTCCGGTGAACCATCCAGGGTGCTGGAACAATCCCGGCAGATTTGTCTCAGTTGTATCGGTATCGGCTGACCATGGAACTTGCACGAAAATGGGTACAGATAGTTATCGGCTTTCTGACTAACGGTTACTGGGCCTTCCCTTTTACCCGCACTATTTATCAGGGGCCGCTGAAGGTAGTCTGCTCCCCCGGCCTTAACTGTTATTCCTGTCCGGCCTCTACGACTTACTGTCCCATTGGCGCCATTCAGCAGCTCATTGCCGGAATCAGGTTCAACCTGGGACTGGGGCAATATTATCTGGGCTGGTATGTTCTGGGCTGTATCGGCGTGGTGGGCGGTTTCCTGGGCCGGATGGTCTGCGGCTGGGCCTGTCCCTTTGGTTTTGTTCAGGAAATCATCCATAAAATCCCCGGCCCCAAATTTAAAATTCCTCGAATTCTCCGCTATGTAAAATATATTATATTATCGGTAATGGTCATTCTTCTACCACTGCTGGCAGTTAATGAGTTTGACATGGGCGATCCCTGGTTCTGCAAATATGTCTGTCCGGCCGGAACCCTGGAGGCCGGTCTGCCCATGCTGGTTATCCAGCCTGATCTGCGTGCCGCAATCGGCCATCTTTTTTTTAACAAACTTGCCATACTGATTTTTTTTGTAGTCTGGAGTATAATGGCCAGCCGTCCCTTTTGTCGGGTCGCCTGTCCTCTTGGGGCGTTTTATGCCCTGTTCAGCCGGGTCAGGTTGGTGCGACTGCGGCTGAACAGGGAAAAATGCACTGATTGCGGGGCCTGTCACCAGGTCTGTCCCATGGGGGTAAAATTTAACGAATCCCCTAATGATGCTGAATGCATAACCTGTATGGCCTGCATGGAACGAGCCTGTAAATACGGCGCCATTTCCCTTGAAGTCGGAGGCTTGCCTTTGCACAGTTCTCCACTGAGAAAAACAACAAAATCATGACAAAAAAATTTTTATCCTTATTTATTCCGACAATCATATTTATTGTCATCCTAAGTGGTTCGGCCGGGGCCAGGATGGTCAGCGTTGCCAAGAATATTATTAATATGCGCTCCGGGCCGGGAAAAAACAATCCGGTAATCTGGGAACTCGGCAAGGGATATCCGTTAAAAATTCTCCAGACCAGGGGAAACTGGGTTCAAGTTGTCGACTTTGAAAACGACAAGGGCTGGGTTTACAAAAAACTGGTAAACCGTAAACCTCACCTGATAGTAAAAAATAAAATTGTCAATATCCGCAGCGGCCCTGGAAAAAACTTTAAAATTATCCGCCAGGCCAAAAGAGGAGTGGTTTTTAAAACAGCAGAAAAGAAAAAGGGCTGGGTCAAGGTACACCATAACGAATCAAACATGACCGGCTGGATTAAACGCAGTCTGCTCTGGGGCTGGTAATGAAAGCCGACATAAAAAAATTTAATTTAATATTTGTTCTGTTTTTTTTCTTTTCTATTCCGGCACCCTGCCGGTCTGCCGAAGTGCGACAGCCGGTATGGGCAGGCATATTTTATCCGGCCACTGAAGCCGCGCTTACCAAAACCATTAAAAAATTAATAAGCAAGGCTCGGGAAACCGGCGGGAAACCGGTAAATTCAACCCAGCTAAGGGCTTTGATCCTGCCCCATGCCGGTTATGCCTATTCCGGCTTGACTGCAGCCCATGCGGCCCTGGCTCTGGAAAATCAGAAAATAACCAGGGTTATTCTCATGG
>JANTGB010000133.1 GCA_024763115.1 Desulfobulbaceae bacterium
GCTGTCTGCGCCTGATTTCCATGCTGCACATCTCAACCCCCAAGCCCTGTTCAGCCATTAATTGCGGCGCGGCTTTAATGGTTTTGTCTAAAACTCCGTTTATCACTAGACGCCCCTTCCCGGCCAGGCGTTGTGCTGCCTGATTTATGATTGCCGCAATCTCACCCCCATGACCGCCGATAAATACACGGTCAGGGGCCGGAAGATGGGGCAATAAGCGCTGAGCCTCGCCTGCCACCGGCACAATATTGTAACAGCGGTGTCTGCGAATATTTGCCTTGATGTTAGCCAGTTCTTCTTCCTTTTTTTCAACAGCATAGATAGTCAGGCCGGGATTAAGCCTTGCCGCCTCAAGGGCAACCGAGCCGCTGCCCGCCCCCACATCCCAGAAAACCCCTTCAGCCGGAAGCCGCAGACGATGCAGGGTTACGGCCCGCACCTCGTCCTTGGTTATCAGCCCCCGGCTGTGGGTCACTTCTTTTTCGCTGAGCCCCAGCCGTTCCCGCTGGTCGGTACCGGGAGAGAGCAGGCAGAAGACATTAAGATCAGAGAAGATTTTTTTTACTGTTTCCGCCGGAGTTCCCCGAAAAATCCTTTCGTTTTCCAGGCCGATATTTTCCGCAACCATGACCCGGCAGGCGGCAATGAGCCGACTATCTTCAATAAGTTCAAGGTAGCTGATTAGTTCCCGGGCCAGATAAGCCGGGGAATGATCCTTATCCGTAAAGACAAAGGTCTTGGCCCGGCTGAGGAGCAGACCCGGCACATGATCATGGCTCCTGCCATGCAGGCTGACCAGCCCGGCATCATCCCAGGGCAGCTTGAAACGGGCAAAGGCCTCCTGCATTGAGGAAAGCGCCGGATGAATTTCCAGTTGCCCGGCCTCAAACTCAGCCAGTAAGCGGCGGGCAATGCCGAAAAAAAGCGGGTCTCCGCTTGCCAGCACCCCCACATGGGTAGCTGTCAGATTCTTACGGATGGCGACCAGGGCCTTGTTCAGCGGAGTAATTGGTATTACCGGGCCTTTTAATTCCCCAATCATAGCCAGCAGCCGTTCAGAGCCGCAGACAGCGCCACAGGATTCAAGCAGTTGTCGCTGACTGGGTTCGAGTCCTGAACAGGGCACGCCGATTATGACGATTTTAAACATGACAAAGCACCTTACCCTGATGATTAACCAGGTAGACCTTAACCTCAAGGCCTGATACCCGGCCGGCATATTCCCCGGCTTTCCGGCAGACGGAGTCGATTATATCATAGCGCTGGTCGGCATCCAGGTATTGAAACATCTCCCTGGCCGTGTTTGCCCGGCTTATTTGCCCCAGAAGTCTGCCGCTTACTCCCAGCCCGGCCAGGAAATCGCCGGCCTGCCGCATCTCCAGCGCCCCGTTACGGACATGGGTCTGAGGGATTTCCAGCGCGGCCTTGATAATTTTGGCCCACATTCCGGCCAGATGAATTTTTTTAAATTTCAGTTCAGCCGCAGCAAGCAGGGAAAACTCCAGATAATCACCCATCATGGCATAGGCCTCTTCCGCCAGATTAAGAAGTGATTGCGCTCCCCGTTCCGAAGTCCGCCCGGTAGCAAGGACGATTTCTTCAAGTCCGGCTGCTCTGGCTACCCGCATTGAGGCCTTGATTGTCGCGGTCCAGGCCGCGGCGGAAATAGGCCGGACAATGCCGGTGGTGCCGAGGATGGAAAGCCCGCCGATAATTCCCAGCCGTTTGTTCAGCGTTTTCCCGGCCAGTTCTTCACCGTTATCCACGGAAATTTCAACCAGCAGGGACTGCCCGGCCATCACCTCGTTCACGGCAGCGGCTATCATCTGCCTGGGCACCGGATTAATGGCAGGTTCGCCAACCTTTATCGCCAGCCCCGGCTTGGTGGCCCGGCCCACGCCTTTTCCACCTCGCAGACGGATATTGCCGATGGCCGGATAATTCTTGTCATTATCCCTGACCGGGCAATAAAGATCAGCCCTTATTTCCGCCCCATTGGTAACATCAGGATCATCTCCGGCATCCTTGATGATCGAGGCCCAGGCCTTTCCCGCACTCTGTCCGGCCCGACAAACGGCAAAGCTCTGCCTGCCGCCGTCCGGGAAGGGGATTTCCACCCGGTCGGGCATTGCATTTTTCTTCATTAAAAGGGCTGCGGCCTTGGCTGCGGCGGCAGCACAGGCGCCGGTGGTAAATCCGCTGCGTAATCGTTTTACCATTGCCGGTTCGCTATTCTCAGCAGGGCATTGACAATGGCTGCCCCTACCGGGCTGCCTCCCTTGCGGCCCAGGCTGGTGATAAAGGGATAATCCTTTTCAGCCAGCAGGGCCTTGGACTCGGCAGCATTGACAAAACCGACAGGCACCCCGACAACAAGAGGGCGTGATTCAGCCGCCATATCATCCAGACACTCCATAGCCTTTAACAGGGCGGTCGGCGCGTTGCCGATAACCACAATACCGACATCAGGGTTCAGTCCCTGTGCAACGGCAGTCTCGGAACGGGTTTTCCCCCTTTGCCGGGCCAGTTCAGCCACTGCCTTGTCAGCCACCAGGCATTGGACAATGCCGCCGAACCGGGCCAGGATGTTTTTGCTTATCCCGGCAGCCGCCATATTGACATCGGTAAGAATATTTTTCCCCGCCCGGATAACCTCCATTGCCCTGGTTATGGCCTGGGGATGAAAACGGAGATTATCGGCAAAGGAAAAATCACCGGTGGCATGAATAACCCTCTGCACTATTTTAAAATGCTCTGCCTCAAAATTATGGGGCCCAAGTTCCTGACGGATGATATGAAAGCTCTCCGCTTCAATCTCGGCCGGACTTATTTTTTGAATTTTTATATTCATTGTTTGTAACTACTCATGGGGTAAACGCCTTAATTGCGTTAACCACTGTAATTGTAATTGGTTACAGGTAAGCGACCGTCGGGAGACTCCTGAAAATTTTTGCGATCAGGCCGACGCAACGTATTAGTCTATACGTAAGTCGGACTGATCACGAAAAGATCGGGTGCCCTGTGAGCAGTTACCATTGTTTTTGTAGGGTGCGTATTATGCACCATTTGCCTTCAGTCGGAACCAGGAAGGTGTGCAGTGCGCACCCTACCCGGCTCAAGGACATATATTTTCGACAAAACAGGCCGCAGCCCGGGGACTGAAGCCGAGATGAAGATGAATGTAACTTCCTAAAACATTCCTGTAACTATACCCTTCCCTTGTGTCATTGTTTACTGCGTAAAGCCGTTTTATCTCCTGCGGCATTTCGTTAATAGAGGAATAATGAAATTCATGACCGCGCAAGATATCCCCGGCCCGGCCCAAAAGACAATTATCCAGCAGGCGGATCTGCCGATACCCCAGGCTGGCCCGCTGCCTGCCCATTCGGGCCTGAACCGGAAAAATTCCGCACATTGGATGGGTCTGGCCGTCACCGGTTGCAATCCTTTCAGTCAGATACATAAGACCGCCGCATTCGGCATAAACCGGGCCGTCGCTTTCAACCCATTTCCTGATCTGTTGCCGCATTTTTTTATTGGCGGCCAGGGACTCGGCATATAGTTCCGGATAACCGCCGCCCAGATAAAGGGCATCGATATTTTCCGGCAGCAATTCATCGTCCAGGGGCGAAAAAAAGACAATCTCGGCCCCGGCAGCCCGAAAAAGATCAAGATTATCCTGGTAATAAAAACAAAAGGCCCGATCCCGGGCCACCCCGAGCCTTATCCTGGGAGCTGCCGGTTCAGGAACCAAAGTTAATTTAATATCAGGTGCCGCAGCCGGCGAAACAAGCCGCTTAAGATCCACCCGCTGTTGCACTGTCCGGCCCAGTTCTTTTACCGCCTCAGGGCTGAGCGGAGCCTCATCTCCCATGTGGAGGCCGAGATGCCGCTCAGGGATATGAAAATTTAAGGTTCGGGGCAGATAACCTGAAATTTCGGCCCGGCAATATTTTTTAATGGCCCCGGAGACAAGCTCCAGATGCCGCTCACCGGCAACCTTATTTAAAATAACCCCCCTGGGCCCGACTTCGGGCAGCAGGGACTCAAAGCCCTTGACCACGGCAGCCGCGCTTTCAGCCGCAGAAGAGACATCAAGAACCAGCACTACCGGCAGACCAAGAAGCGCGGCCAGGGCGGCGCTGGAAGAGTCTCCGCCGTCAAACATGCCCATGACGCCCTCAATGACGGCAATATCAGCCCAGGCCGCATGCCTGACAAAGGTCTGCCGGGTAAAATCAATACCGCTCATCCAGGGATCAAGATTAATTGATTCTCGACCGGTTACCAGCCGGTGCAGGGTGGGATCAATAAAATCAGGGCCGCATTTAAAGGGCTGCACCTTAAGCCCTATCTCCAGCAGGGCGGCCATGATTCCCAGGGTAACGGTTGTTTTGCCGCTGCCGCTGCCGGTTCCGGCAATTATAATCCCTTTAGCCCTCATGGCCGCTTTCCCTGTTATCGGCAGGATAGAGAATACGGTTCAGCAGACGCGTGCCTTCGACAATCCGCAAGGTCGGCCGGGAAACCAGCCGTTCATCAATCAAAAAAATATTCCCCTGTTGTACTGCCCTGATGGCCTGAAAACCGGGCTCGTTTTTTATCATCTTAAGATTAACCGGATTCATCCGGCCCTGCTGGGCAATAAAAAAATCAATTTTATCAGCCTTGGCCAGGATACGTTCCTTGCCATAGTCGGCAATATTAGTCTTTCTTACCTGGATCGCATCAGAGGCAATATTGATTCCGCCGGCCTGCTCCAGGACAAATACCGCAATGCTCTGCCGGGCAAAGGTCTTCATCTTTTTATGGATGGATTCAAAATATACTTTTGGCCGCTCCTGCGGAGGAATTTTCCGCCGGCCGCCGGCAATCCGGCTGATCTCCTTTTTAAAGGAGGCGATCATCTCAGCAGCGGCCTGTTCCCGGCCGGTGAGTACGCCCAAGGCCTGCCAGTAGGCAAAGATGCCGGCAACCGAAGTGGGCTGCAGCGATATAACCGTTATTCCGGCCTGGCGCAGTTTGGAAATAAGCTGGGGATAGGAGTGCTCAATCATCGGCCTGATGAGAATAAGATCAGGCCGGGCGGCAATAAATTTTTCCGGATCCTGACGGTAGGAAAAACGGGGTTTGTCGATAATTGCCGCCGGATAATCGTCAGACAGGGTAATGCCGATGAGCTGGTCGGCCGCTCCCAGGGCAGCAAGGTTTTCAGTATGGGCCGAGTAAAGTGAAATAATGCGCTGAAACGGTTTTTCCGCCGCTGGAGACAAGCCCTCGGCCTCATTTACGGCAGCGGCTTTTCCCGGCAGGGCCAGGCAGAAAACAATGAAAATAAAAATAAAACGCATCATTAGCTCCAGTAACGAAAGGAAACCTGACGGGCCTTACTGAAGGAATCATGGCTGATCCTGGTTTCAACCCCGAACACCTTTTTAATTATGTCCGCCTCCATGACCTCGGCTACCGGCCCGCCTTGCATGATCTTCCCTTCCTTCATAAAAAATATCTCATCACAATAGGCAGCCGCCAGGTTCAAATTATGCATAACGGCAATAACGGTTCGTCCTTCCCGGCGCACCAGGCGGCGAACCTCATTAAAAATTTCCAGGGTGAATTTTATATCCAGGTTGGAGGTGGCCTCGTCAAAAAGCAGAACCCCGGTATCCTGGGCCAGGGCCCGGGCCACAACCACCCGCTGCTTTTCCCCGCCTGAAAGTTCATTAACATAACGGTCGCGGAAATGTTCAATCCCTATGGCCCGCATGGCATCTTCGGTTTTTTGCCGGTCTTCGGCTGCGGGTGAGGCAAAGCGGCTTATATAGGGATGCCGCCCCATGAGTACCACATCTTCAACCGTGTAGGCAAAGGAAATGGCAAAATCCTGGGGTACCAGGGCCACCTGCCGGGCCAGGTCACGGCGCCGATAAGAGGCCAGGGGACGACCGGCAAATTTTATTTCTCCGCTCCTGGTCTGCCGGCAACCGACCAGCAGGTCGAGAAAAGTCGTCTTGCCGCAGCCATTGGGCCCGACAATGCCGTAAAATTTGCCTTTGGCCAGGCTGAGATGCAAATTTTCCAGTACCGACCGCTCATCATAGGCATAAGAGCAGTTACGCAGTTCATATATAGCGCTCATAACTGAAATCCCTTTTGCCTTTTACGAAAAATCAGGCAGAAAAAGGGGCCGCCGATTAAAGCAGTCAGCACACCGATGGGTACCTCCACCGGCAGAACAGCCCTGGTTATGGTATCGGCCATGAGCAGGAGAATGGCCCCGGCCAAAATTGATACCGGTAACAGCCGGCGATTATCCGGGCCCACCACAAAACGCATGAGATGGGGAATAATCAGGCCGACAAAGCCGATAATTCCGGAAACCGCGACACAGATCGCCGTAACCAGGGAGGCGGTAATAAGAAGAATCTTGCGGGTCGGGCCGCTTTCAACCCCAAGGGTATCGGCCGATCTGCCGCCAAGGCTCATGAT
>JANTGB010000134.1 GCA_024763115.1 Desulfobulbaceae bacterium
CGCAACAGAGGCTCACGAACTCCGTCAGGTCCGGGAGGAAGCAGCGGTAGTGATAACCTTCTGTGTGCCGCAGGGGTGCCTGGCTATCTTTTTTTATTTATGTCCTACCTCGTCTTAGCCAGGAAATGGCGTCCCCAGAATTTTGATCAGGTAATTGGTCAGCAGACTGTTGTCCGTATTCTCCGGAATGCCCTGCAACATGACCGGGTAGCCCATGCCATGCTTTTTTCCGGGGTCAGGGGAGTCGGGAAAACCACCCTGGCGCGAATCATGGCCAAGGCCATGAACTGTAGAGCTGAAAAACAGGAAGAACGCCCATGTAACTTATGCGACTCCTGCCGGGAGATTACCAACGGCTCAGCGGTTGACCTCCATGAAATTGACGGCGCGTCCAACCGCGGCATCCAGGAAATTCGTGAATTAAAAGAAAATATCCGTTTTTTCCCTACCAAAAACCGTTATAAAATCATTATCATTGACGAAGTGCACATGTTAACCACCGAGGCCTTTAACGCCCTGTTAAAGACCCTGGAGGAGCCGCCGGATCATGTGTTTTTCATGTTTGCCACTACGGAACTGCACAAAATACCTATTACCATCCTTTCCCGCTGCCAACGTTATGAACTGAAAAGAGTCGGTTTTGCTGAGTTGAAAAAATTTTTCCGGGAAATCAGCGACAGGGAAAATATAAAAATTTCCGATCAGGCCCTGACTATTATAAGTTGCGAGGCTGACGGCAGTGTCAGGGACGGCTTAAGTCTGCTGGATCAGATGTTTTCCTTTGGCGGTTCAGAGGTCAGGGATGAAGATATTGTCCAGGTGCTCGGCCTGGTTGACCACACCGTTTTTGAAAAACTTACTGAAAATCTCCTTAACGCAGACCTGGCTCAAAGCCTGGAACTGTTGGAGCAGACTTACCGGGCCGGAATTGATCTAAAAAGATTTACCAATGATCTGCTGCTTTATTTCAGGAAATTGCTGATCTGTAAAACCAGCAGCAAGCCGGAAGAGATGCTCGATATCTCGGACATGGAACTTGCCGCAGCCCGGAAACTTGCCGCAGCCCACAGCTCTGAAACCCTTTATCACTATTTTCAGCTTCTCTTAAAGGCCATAGCTGAAATGCGCTATTCGGCTCACCCTCGCCTGGTTCTGGAAATGGCCTTTATCAAAGCGGCCCAGACCGGGGAAATTATTCCGGCCCAGGCCCTGTTATCCAGGCTCGATGAACTGTTGAGCCGGGACGGAATTACTCTACCGGCCCAGAAGACAAACCCGGTAACTGAAACGGATCAAAACAAACCGCTCCGAAAAAAAAGTCCGGAGACTGCCGAAAAGGCAAAGCAATCTGCCCGGATGCCGGGAAAAAAGCAGGATGAAAGGCTTGATCCGGCACCGGAAGATACTAAAACGGCCAAACAGGTTCCTGAACCCGCAAAAAATAAAAATCCCAAACCGGAACCATCATCTTCCCCGCAGCAGGCAAAGGATATCCGTCGTCACTGGGATAAATTTGCCGAATATGTCAAGGAACGGAAAACCTGGATGTCGCATATATTACAGATATGTGACAAGGCTGAAGAAAAAAATAATGAATTAATCCTTAAATTTATCCAGGACACGGATTGCGCCATGTTACGCCGGGGAGACAACCTTAAGCTCCTGGCCCGTTTTGCCCAGGATTTTTTCCAAAAAGAACTTAAAATCAAAATAATGGTGCGCGGTAATCGGAATAATGTCAAAAATAACGATGATGCTGTTCGGGCTGAACGTAGGGCCCTGGCCAATGATCCCCTGGTGCAGACCGCCGCTGAAATTTTCGGCGGCCGGCTGGTCGGCGTCCGGACAGGGCCTCGTTTTCGCTGACTAGAAAAAACCGTTTTTTTTCAGATAACTACCCCAAAAAACAATGATCAGGTAACGAATATGTTAAACATGGAAGATATAATGAAACAGGCCCAAATGTTTCAGGAAAAAATGGGCAGGATGCAGGAGGAACTGGCGGACAAGATCGTCACTTCCAGCGTAGGCGGCGGCATGGTGACTGTCACGGTTAACGGCAGACATGAACTTCTCTCCCTTGCTATTGATAAAGAGGCCATTGATCCTGATGATCCGGCAATGCTTCAGGATCTGATTATGGCAGCAGTCAATGATGCCATGACCAAGGCCACGGAAACGGCCAAGACAGAGATGGGGAAACTCACCGGAGGGCTTAACATTCCCGGTTTATCCGGCTTCGGCAATTAATTAAGATGAATGTTGTTCCTCCTGCCCTGGAACTGCTGATTAACGACCTGAGCAAACTGCCGGGCATCGGCAAAAAAACCGCCACCCGCCTGGCCCTTTACCTGCTGCGACGGCCGGCGATTGAGGCCCGGAACCTGGCCGGTGACATTTACGATCTCCATGACTCCATCAAACTGTGTGGCAACTGCTTTACTTTTTCCGAAACCGACCCCTGCCCCTTATGTGCCGATCCCCGACGTGACCCCACCCTGATCTGTGTGGTTGAGGAACCCGGAGATATGATGGCTGTCGAAAAAACCGGGGCCTTCAAAGGCAGGTATCATATTCTCCACGGCGTACTGTCACCCATGGATGGTATCGGCCCGGCTGAAATCAAAATAGATGCGTTGCTCTCTCGGATTGACCGACAGCAGATAAAAGAAATCCTCATTGCCACAAGCTCCACAGTGCCTGGCGAGGCCACTGCCGCCTATCTCATCCAGCGTCTTCAGGAAAAAAAGATAAAAATTACCCGGTTGGCCTGTGGAATTCCCATGGGCATGGATATTAAATATGCCGATGATTTGACCTTGAGCCGGGCCATTGAATCACGGGAAAATACCGGATGAAACTTTTTAAAAAGGATAACCATGACAAAAATGATCTGCTTCTGCTTTAATTATAGCGAAGACAACATTATCAATGATGTCATTGCCGGTAATGGAGACTCCAGCATAATGAAACGAATAATTACGGAAAAAAAGGCCGGTAACTGCCGATGTAAGGAGAATAACCCCAAGGGTAAATGATGTATGGCTGACGTTCGCCGGGTTGTGAACAAAATTAGAGCGGATGTTTCCGCAGTTCCGTCGTCTTTTACAAATTTTACTCCCGACCCTGAAAGGTAATATTGCAATTCTACCATTATGTGTCAGGTTTTGATTGACTTAATAAGCGAAATGCAGGCATCTTTTGGTCATATTGGGCCCAATCTATTCAGCTGTCGAAAAATTTTACAAAAAAATCCCCCTGCCGGAATAAACTGACAGAGGGACAGGGTAATATCAATTTTTCTTGCTTAAAGCGTGAAGCCTCGAACTCATGCTTCAAGGCTGTTATATCTAAAAAAATGGTAACGGCTCACAGGGCACTGCATATTCGAAGTCAGAGTTTATGCCCTGTTTTCAAGGGTACTTACCTCCGCGATCAGCCTGCCTTACATAGCACCGTTATGTTACGCCGGTCTGATCGCGAAAATCTATCGGAGTCTCCCTTTGGTCGCTTACCCCATGAGTAATTACGAAAAATTAACATCTTATGACTTTTTTGCTTTTTTGCGGCGATGGATGCTTGCCAGGCCGATCAATCCGGTTCCCATTAGCAGCATGGTGGCAGGTTCGGGGATTGGGGCAATGTTGGCATCAAGGGTAGTAATACCTGTTCCCTGGGTGACAATAGCAGTAAGTGACATATCCCACACATCGTCATCTGCAAAACCGTAATCAGCCAGATTCATACCTGTCGATCCAGCAAAACCACAGGCAGTCTTAACCATGTCATCCCAATCAATGTCAAGTACAACGCCGTTAATATCAGCAACAAGCTCTACTTCTCCTGCCGTAGTGCCTCCGACTGAGGCGATAAAACCATTAATCCCCGCATCCAACTCTCCGAATGTGGCATAAGTATCTGAAGCTGTAATGGCAATTGTTCCGCCTGTATTAAAATTGAAGCCATCATTAAATGGATTATAATAATCTAAACTCAAAGAAAAAAGATCAAGCTGAGGCAAAGTAGCTGTACCTAAAGATGGATAGGAAACACCAATAGTAGTATTCAACTCCCAATTATTTACATTACCAAGATACGATACTACCCCAGTCAAAGAATTTGTATCTTCAGCGCTACCATCAACGATGGTAACTTCTGCCGAGCCATTATAGCCATCATCTAAAGTAATAGTTAACGCTATAGCATTACCAGCGCAAGTCAGCCCTCCGAAGGCAAACGCCAATGCTAATACTTTTTTCATTTTTAAATCTCCTTATTCAATAAATATAAAATCAAGATCAAAATTTATCAAAACTATTCAGCTGCTCCTCATAGAGTCGTCGCTTACCTCTTCGGCCATTCAGGCGCTTACAACTATTGTTTGAGGCATTTTTGTCCCTACCTGAACAGATATCTTTTTACAAGTTAGCATATTTTGTGCCAACACCTATAACTATCAAAAATCACAGCAAAAAATATACTGATGTCGGGAAACAACAACAGCTATTGTAAAAAAAATCGACACCGGAAAATGTAAAAATTAAAAACTGACTGCCCGGCAATTGACCTGAATCATGGCAAACCAAGCAATAATAACTGAAATTGTGTCTTTTTTCTATAAAAACTCACATAGAAAAAAGGGGCTAAAACATAAAAACCGGCCAGACAGCGTCGGCAAGCAGCAACAGTAAGTGTAAAAAAAATCGACACAAGGAGATGTTTAAGCGACTAATATTGTCCTAACTAAAAAAAGGGGGCATGATTTGAGGTAAAAAAAGGCGGATCACGCTGGATAATCGGCGCAATCGCGGGATGGCGCTTGAGTTTCCGGCTTAAAAACCGGCGAATCTTTTTCCGTTCCCAGCCCAGGGGATGGCTGAAATCAGTATAGAGTGAAAGATCGCCCTGGTAAAATTCACAGGTCTTCAGCTTTGCCGCCTCAGGCCCGGCCAGGGGCATATTAAAAACGGCCAGATTGAGGAAACCGATTTCTGCCGCATGACGGGCAGTAAATTCCAGGGTACGAAGCGCAGCCTCTTCATTCTCGCCCGGAGTGCCGAAAAGAAGATAAACATATACCCTGATCCCGGCCCCATGCAAAGCCCGCAGCACCATGGCAGCCATTTCCAGCTTAATGCCTTTATTCATCTGCTCCAGCACCTGCTGATCTCCTGATTCAAGGCCCAGTTTCAACATAACGCATCCAGCACTGCGCAGACGGCGACAAAAATCCTCATCAGCCAGCTGCCGACTTATTCGGGCAAAACCATACCAGGAGATTCCCGGCGGATTTGCCGCCAGTTCTTCCAGCAATGCCGGGCTGATGGCGTTATCGAGAAAATGAAGCAATATGGGCTGATGCCGAGCCTTGAGCATCCTGATATCAGCCAGAACCTGTTCCGGCGGCAGAGGCAGATAAGGGTTATCCTCAGCAGTCTCCGGGCAGAACAGACATTTGTTCCAGTAACAGCCGCTGGACGCGGCATAGGGCAGGATAAATCCCGGAGCCAGATAAGAGGAGCAATCATATTGGGGCGGGGCCGGTTTTAAAATTTTCCCCTGGCCCACGATCAGCTCCAGCAAATATTGTTCGCCAGGCCCGGCATGGCAATAATCCACCAGGCCTTGAAAAGGATTTTTCCACAACGGGCTGCGCAGCCATGAGGTGACCAGGCTGCCGCCGATAATTATCTTAAGGTCTGGAAATTGCGCCCTGACAAAGCCTATCAAAGCAAAAGCCACTACCGCCTGGCTGAGATATGCTATGGAAATTCCGAGATAATCCGGCTGACATTTGCTGATTTTCCGGCCGATTTCATCTCTGAAAAAAGGGTAAAAAATATTATCCCGATACTGCCGGGCCGCCTGAAGCAGATCAGCGCTTCGCACCGGCGAAAAAATATCCTGGTAATCGCTCAGGGACAAGCCAAGGCCATGTGCCTCCCCTACCCCGGCCAGCACCCGGTTGACATCGGCAACCGCCCTTTTGTACCGGGCAAAATCATTATACAGATATTGATCCTGCAGCCCGGCTATATTGCTCTTGAGATTCTTTGCCGCTCTTCTTGACCAGGTATCCGCCCGGCCAAAATCAAGCCCGAGCAGATAGTTCAGTCCTGTTCTATTGGCATCAACAGTAGAACAACTTAAGCCGTTAGCACGTAAAACCCCGGCTATCCGGGCAACACCGGCAGGAGGTTCACAGTTTTTGGCCAGCGGAGGATAAATCAGCAGCAGGTCAGCCATCAGGCCCCAATTTCGGCATGGATGCAGTTTATCTGTTCATTCAACGTCCAGAAATCATAAAGAACGCCAAAACCGAACAGACCGCCGGTCAGAAGATAGATAATACCGCTGAACCATTTGCCGATATAAAAACGATGAATCCCCAAAACCCCGAGAAAGGTAAGAAG
>JANTGB010000135.1 GCA_024763115.1 Desulfobulbaceae bacterium
CCGACCTGATCACGAAAATCTACGGCACCCTGTAACCAGTTACAATTACAGGGGTTAGCGAAGTTATAGCGCTTACCCCATGAGTAGTTACATTTTATGATTATTTAACGAGGTCTGTATTAACAGAGAAAATAATGTCCAAGGCATCAACAATATTTGAAATGATCGGCTTTATCAAGAAGAGGAAAAAATGGCTGCTGGCCCCGGTCATTATTTTTCTGATCTTGATGGGTGTTCTTATCGTCCTGACTGAAGGATCGGCGCTGGCACCGTTTATTTATACGCTTTTTTAAACTTTTAATGAAATTAAGTAAAAAAATACTTTTTCTTATCTACCTGCTGGTCGTCCCTCTTGTTCTTCTGGAGATTGCCGTCCGGATATGGGGCTATTCCGATCATTATATATATGACCCGATATATATGCCCTTTGCCGAATCGGCAGATATCCCCTATGTCCAGAAGCCTGATTTACAGAATGCGCGGGCCCGGGGCCTGGCGGTGATCAACACGGATAGTCTCGGTCTGCGGGCAACAGGAGCCGGGGCCGAATATGGCCCGAAACAGGCTGACGAATTCAGGATAGCGGTTACCGGCGATTCCGTTACCTTCGGCGAAGGGGTGTCCCGTACTGAAGATACCTACCCTGAAGTTTTAGGCCGTCTTTTGAACCGAAGACAGGATAAAAAGCAAGTTATGGTTTTCAATTACGGGGTATCGGCCAACAGTGTGCAGCAGATGGCGGCAACGCTCTCCTGCCGGATGATGGAGGTGGCGCCTGATCTGGTTATCATGGCCATTGTCCCGGAAGATTTTGATCTCTCCCGCACCGGTACGGTTGACAAGTGGGGTTTTACCGTGCATTCAGACGGCGTCGGTTTAGTTGCCGGGGATTCCCTGGTTAAGCGGTTATTGCGCAAGGCGCATTTGACCTATCTGCTGCGTGATATCATATATCGCTATAAAATCAGCAGGGAGCCGGGCGGCAAAGAAAAATTACAGCCTGGACAGCCCATTGATATTCCACTGGAATCCTATCAGTTTGTCAGCCGGTTTTTCCAGACTGCCGAAGTGCTTAAGGTTCGCGCCCTGCTGCTTATTCTGCCCCCTATCAGCCATACCTTCAAACAAGATTTTTTTGCCGATCTTGACAGGGACGGAATTCCTTATCTGGATTTGAGTGGGGTAATCAAACAATTTTCTCCCGAACAATATCGGGCCGGCCGTTTTGACGGACATCCGTCAGCCCTGGTTCATGAACGAATCGCCGAAATAACGGCCCAATATATTTTATCATCCATCCTGACCCCCGGGGCTGAAAAGAAATTATGAATATAGTTTGCGTTTACTCTTTAACAACTTATTCCTTGAAAAAAGAATTATATTCTCCGGGAGATATCCCTTTTGGAATTTCATATATAGCCACTATTCTCAAGCAGGCCGGCCACAACGTCAAGCTCATTGTCATCACGCCGACAACTCCCCTGCATCAGGAATTACAGGCCCTGATTAAAGATTTTCAGCCTGATCTCTTTTGTCTCACAGCCGTATCCACTCAGATTCCCATCATTAAAAAGGTTGGTGAGACTATCAGGCGGATTGATGACCGGGGCTTTATTATTCTCGGCGGGGCTCATCCCACTTTGAATCCTAAAGAGGTTATTTCTTATAATTTTGTTGACGCGGTTTGTATAGGCGAAGGAGAAAAAGCAATAATTGAACTGACCCGACAGCTTGAAGCAGGCAGCGTTCCGGCGGAAATTCCCAATCTGTGGATTAAAAATCACCAAACCGGCATGATAGAAGAAAATTCACGCCTGCCTTTTTTTACTGATCTTGACAGTCTGCCTTTTATTGATCGGGAAATGTGGGAGCCGTTTATATCCAATAAAAAGAATGTTCTGTATACGGTTCTGGCCGGACGAGGCTGTCCCAACAGATGCACCTATTGTTCAAATCATGCCCTGGCCCGGATTACCAATGGACGTTATGTCAGGTTTCGTTCACCGGAAAATATTATCGAGGAAATTAAAGCGCTTATTGCCCGTGACTCTAATGTGGAAACCATATTTCTGGAAACGGAAACTCTGGGCGCCAATCTCAAGTATACCTATCAGCTCCTGGAAGAGCTTACTGCCTTTAACAACAGCCTGCCAAAGCCGCTTAAGTTCGGCACCAATCTGGCTTTAAACAGGCAGATAAAGAATAATCGGCGGTTGTTGCAGACATTTAAAGATGCCAACCTGGATTTTTTCAGAATAGGACTTGAGTCCGGGTCGGAAAAAGTTCGGCGTGAGGTGTTAAGACGGCCTAAATATTACAATGAGGATTTGATTGAGTTTTGTCGTCTTGCCAGGGAGTTAGGGGTGAAATATACAATTAATCTTCTCATCGGCCTGCCTGGCGAGACCTGTGCGGATTTTCAGGAAACTGTTGAGGTCACCCGTAAATGCCGGCCTACCTATGGCGTGTCGGTCAATATATTCTTCCCTTATCCCGGTACCAGGCTTTTTGAGGTCTGCAAGGAGCGGAATTTATTGAGTTCCGAATTTCATACAGCTGTTTCGGAAAGAACCGGCACTGTGCTTAACCTGCCGGGTTTTTCTCCCTGGCAGATAAAAAAAGAGTTTATCCTTTTTTATTATAAAGTTCATAAAGGTTATAAGCCATGGTCGGATATTGCTGCCAAAACAGCACGTTATGCCATTGATGCCTTTCCTCCGCTAAAACGCTTTCTCTCAAAAACCGTTCATGCTTTCAGCAAAATATCGCTAAAGGGGTGATTCTTGACAGGTCTGGAAAGGACAGAGGATAGAGGAAACAACCGTATTTCCTCGGATGCGGAAAAGGACGGGCAACCATCCAGCCCTGAAAAATGGTATAATCAGGGCCGAATTCCGCCGGCTGGGGCCATATCGTATAATTCTCTGCTTTCCCTTGCCGACCAGGTTGTTGCCAGCGCTACTAATTTTTTAACCGGGATTATCATCGCCAGGGTATGCATTAAGGAAGAGTTGGGTATTTACATGCTTGGTTTCAGTATTATGGTTTTTGTTCTTGACCTGCAGACTTCTTTTATTTCAGCTCCCTATATGGTCTATTCCCAGCGTTTGCACGGCCGGGAGCATGCCGTATACATGGGCAGCTCCTTTACTCAGCAACTGGCCCTTGCCCTCCTGGTGGTTCTGTCCTTATCCGTGGGCATGGTTTTCGTTGCCGGAGGTTTCGGTTCTGTTGAACTGGGCGCGGCAATGAAGGCCCTGGAGCTGGTGATTTGCTTTATGATGTTGCGGGAGTTTGTCAGGCGTATTCTGTTTGCCGGTTTTGCCATGCGGACTGCCTTTACTGTTGACTGCATGGTCGCTGTTTTTCAGCTGGGCGGCCTGGTCGCGCTTGCCCGGCTTGGCCTGTTATCCGCCCGCACCGCATTTTACTGTATTGGATTCTCCTGTGGAATTACGACCCTGGGCTGGCTGATTTTTTATCGTCGTTCATATTCGTTTAAGCTGAAGCAATTATGGCCTGATTTTAAAAATAATCTGTCTTTCGGCAAATGGATCCTGGCAAGCAGCCTGCTATGGGCCGTAAGTATGACGATTTATCCCTGGCTGCTTGCCTGGTTTCACGGAACTGCGGCAACAGGAGTATGGGCGGCCTGCTGGGGAATAACCGCTATTGCCAATCCATTATTACTCGGTATTCAGAATTTTCTCGGGCCGAAAATTGTCCAGTCTTATACCCGGGGGGGAGCAGCAGCTTTGCGCAGTTTTGTCGTGCGGGTCAGCGTGATTTATTTTTTTATTATTGCTCCGCCGGCTTTAATCCTGTTTATTTTCGGGGGTAGACTTGTTGTCATGTTTTACGGCAGTCAGTATGTCGGTAATGATCATGTCATCGCAATTCTTGCTGTTAATCTTCTGGTGATGGCGGCATCATTTACCATGTCGCGGGCCCTCTTGGCCATGGAGGAGGCCAGGGCTTATTTTATGGCAAATATTGTTCCCCTTATTCTCATCCTTACCATCGGCGTGCTGCTGGTAAAGCGGTTTGGGCCGGCTGGGGTTGCCTGGGGATTTCTGCTGGGCACAGGAACTACTGCAGCGACAATGTTCTGGCTATTTGCCGTACTTATTAAAAGGTCTGTTTCTGAAAAAGAGGTAATATGAATAAACGACCGTCATATTCCGAGAACAGGCAGTTTCCCTGGCTTACCTGTCTGTTTCTGTTGCTCATTTTTATCCTGGTGACTCCATTTGATTTTAACTGGCCCGCCACAGTTAAACTCCGGCAGAATATCATAGGCACCCAGGAAGCCATTGCCAGAATGAAGCATGGCAATCTGGAAAGGCAGATCGGCATGTTAATGCTGGGAATATTTGCCTTGTTTTCCCTGGCTAAAAGCAAAAACCGTTACCGGATTAACGGGACGCTCGGCTGGTTACTTGTCTTCTATTTAATCTGGGTCATGTTTAGTCTGGCCTGGACCATTGATATGACTTTTACCCTGCATAGGGTAATTACGGTGGCCATCCTCTGGTTCGGGGCCATTGCCGTGGCCGGTCGCTATTCATTTAAACAACTGGCTGCAATTGCGCTTTTTGTTTGCGGCACCACGCTTGCCCTTGCTTTTTTTAATGAGTTACGACTTCATACTATTGATATATCAAATCCCTTATGGCGATTTTCCGGGGTGTTTCATACTGTTGCCATGGGCTGGAATTGCGGCCTGCTGGGGCTTGCGGCCCTTTATCTTGTCACTGATGAAAAAAGAAAGATGTATAAATACTTTTTATGGTTTGTGCTTGTTGTTTCACTTGTTTTCCTGTTGCTGACCAAGAGCCGGATGGCTGTTGCCGCCGCTCTGCTCAGTATGGGCCTGTACTTGTTCAGGGTTGTTTCAGCCCGTGATAAACTGGCTTTTGTGCTTACGGGAACGATTGTTGTTTGTCTGGGTTATCTTGTTTTTGGCGACCTGCTGCTGCATTATGGTGTGGAGGCTTCCACCCTTGGCCGCGGCAGGGCTGCAAAGGAATCAGTAACCAGCCTGACCGGTCGTATACCATTATGGCTTGAATGCTTTAAATGGCTTGAGGAAAGACCATTGCAGGGATATGGTTTTAATTCCTTTGTCAGCCCTGAAAATATTACTCTTATTGCCCGTCATATCGGCTGGATTCCCAATTCGATTCATTCCGGCTATATAGACGCGCTCATGGGGCTGGGCTTTATCGGGGCAGGTTCCCTGATCACCTTTTTGGTCTTGTCGCTGAAAAAAGCATATGATTTATCTCAGCATATCCCGGCTTATATTTTTGTGTGTTCGGTTCTTGTCTGGCTTTACTATAATCTCTTTCTTGAAGCAAATTTGATTACCAGGCCGATGTTCATGACTTTCTTTTGTATGATCATTCTGGCCAGACTGGCTTTTCTGCCGGAAAAAGAGTGGGAACCAGATGGCTGACGGCCCGACGGTAAGCATAGTAATTCCGACCTATAATCGGCAGGATATGCTGAAGAGAACCCTGACCGGCATGATCGGCCAGCAGACTGATAACAGGTTTAGCTACGAGATTATTGTTATTGATGATGCGTCAACAGATGATACTGCCGCAGTTGTCGAAAGCATCAGCCGCCGGTCACCGGTGCCGGTACGTTATATCCGGGAAAAAGGCCGGGGCTATACCGCTGTTTTGAACAGGGCTGTGCGGGAATTCCGCGGTCGGTGGCTGGCTTTTTTTGATGACGATCAGTATACCGATTCAACCTGGCTCAGGGATCTGCACCGTGTTGCCGTAAGCCGGGGCGCTGATATGGTGGGCGGCCCCATTCTCCTTGATCTGCCGGAATCAGTGCTTGCCGGGATCGGCCCGGTCTGCCGGGATCTTTATGGTGAAAGTCCCGAGGTCAGAAGGCCGGAATTATATAGAGATAAACCGCCCCTGCCTTCCGGCGGCAACCGTCTTGTCGGCCGCAGCGTGTTTGAGCGGATCGGTGACTTTGACGAATCAATGCTCACCGGGGGCTGTGACCGTGATTTTTTACTGCGGGCCCTGGCCGCCGGGGTTAAGATGGGCTGGGCCCCCACCGCAGTGGGATATCATCTTATTCCGCCGGAACGGATTACCTATAATCATGTAAAGTGGTACAGCCTGCAATGGGGCTGCTCTTTTGCCTATATCGACTGGAAACGGATGGGAAGATTTAAAACAACCGTTTCCTGTCTGGCCCGGATAGGTCAGGCGTTACTGGTTAATCTACCCATTCTCTTATGGTTGAAAATCAGGGGAGACAGAGCCGAAATTCTTGATCGCCAGGCCCTTCTCTGGCGGGCTGTAGGTTACACGCGTAAAACTATGCAGCTGCTTGCTCCAGAGCTGTTCAGCCAGGAGGATTTTTTCTCCAGGGTGGA
>JANTGB010000136.1 GCA_024763115.1 Desulfobulbaceae bacterium
GTTCACCTGGGCACAAAATTTACGATAACCTTCAGTCCTGTAAGTGTTTACCAGTGCCTTAGATTCGTTCGTTTGGGACTTCGAAGCATACTTGTGCCATTCGAGAAGGCCCAAACGGGCGAAGATGAGGTGCTGGTGAACGCTTACACTTAACGCAAGTAAGGCACACCTTGTGGGAGTCCATGTTGATGCATGTCTTAATTCGCAGGAAAGGCACCAACAATCGGTGCCCCTGCCCCTACGGCTCTGCAGTGTAACCCTCAATCCTCGGCGCTCAAGCGCCGAGATACCCAATGCAGAGCACTTCCTGATACGTTATACTACGGAAATGATCTAGCAAGGGACATCTTGTGGTTACTTGCGTTAACCGGATAGCCCCTTTCCATATTTTGTCAGCGTACCATTCTTTCTGTAATTTGGATTTGACTGGGGAGATGAATCTGAAATAAATTAAAAAAGGTGGGTCATTAAATTTATGAAAAATTGGTCGCCATGCCAAGGACAACCGGTAGGGAGATATGTGGACTATCCCAGGGAGGCCGCTGCGCAGATAAATGCAAATTCCTCCGGATCCAAGCTCGCTGAACCTGCCATTACCCCGGCCACACCGGGAATTTCAAGATAATCTACAACATTACCCTTATTGATTGAACCTCCATAAAGAATTGGTTTTCCAGAAGAAATCGTTTGAATTTCCTTTATTGCCTCTCTTGTTTTTTCGATAGTCTGAGGAATATCAATACCAATCGCCTCAACAGGGCCATAGCCTATAATAAGGTCCTCATTGCCCTCTTCATTTAGGGCAGCTATCTGAGATCTTGCGTAAGGCAGATCAACGCAGAGTACAGGCTTGATGTCGGCAGCTAAAGCTTCACTGACTTTATTGGCAATATCATGGTTGGTTTCATGGAAATAACGTCGCCGCTCAGAATGACCAAGGATTGCATAGGTGACCAGTCCTCTTAACATTTCAGCTGGAGTTTCCCCTGTATAAGATCCAAGAGGAAATGACGAAAGATCCTGGCTTGCCAATGCTATACAACACTCACGATCTGCAGTTAATTTTTGCCGCAATGCCGGGAGACATAAAGTCGAGGGTGCAATTATAACTTCCACCTGCGGGTGGGGATTATATAGTTGCCGGAATTTTTCAATCCATGTTTCCGCATCGGACAAGGTTTTGTGAGCTTTCCAGTTCGCCAGCACATATTTTGTCATATTAATTTTTATTTCCGTTGATATCTACCTGGTTAACTTCTCCTGTATCCCGGTCAAGCAAGCACTCCATTTTGAACATGGGTTGTTTAGCAAAATAAGCAAAAACCGGGCAGGGCGTATCTCGTTGATTTCGGCACGAAAGAAAACTACGTCGGAACAACATCTAATGCTATGTAAGACAGACTTGTCGCGTGCAGATAAAGTGCAGCTGAACAGTTACTAACCTGGATCCGAAGCATCAAGAAAACTCGTTACACTGCGGGAACAGCGTACGGAGGAGAGGAAGTCCGCCGGCAGCCGACAAACAGGCTCAATCAGGGCCAGACAAGAGATTTATGAATCCATCCCTTGGTTCCGTCGTCATGGGATACCTGAAGCCATTCACCATCCTTTTTCCCCGGCTTGAAGACAACGCCGTACAGAGCGGAGGCAACAATCTCATAGTTTTTTCCAGGCCCCATCCGTAAATTAGCTTTCTTTACCTTGACGATAACGGTTTTTTTGGTGGAAAGCAGTTTTGAATAAATCCAGCCGGTATCTCCTTCAAAATCCTGAGTCTTCGCCCATTCGCCCTGACGTTTGACAATCTTTAGAGGAAAATCTTTAAAAACTTCCCAATATATTTCATCTTTGGTGCTGGGGCCTGAGCGAATATTAACTCCATCTTTAGTTACACTGCGATATTCCGCTGCTGAAACGCTTGAAGTGAAAAAAAACAGGGTAAGACAGGAAAGGATCAGACAGGGTATAATTTTAATTTTCATCAGCTTGTTTTCTCCATTATTATTAATGAAATACGCTATTAATTCAAATTCAGGGGTAACTGCTCACAGGGCACCGCATATTTCCGCCATCAGCCCTATTTACGTATAACTAATACGCGGCACCGGTCTGATGACAAAAATCTACGGCACCCTATAACCAGTTACAAATATCGAGATTTACCATCATTAGGGGCTTACCCCCATGAGTAGTTACATTCAGGGCTACTATAATTCCTGAGGAATTAATTAAGAATATCATCTACTTTTTTTCAAGTCAATTTTTTCACCAGTCAAATAAATCAAAAATTCCTTATTACCCTTAGGGCCCAGTATGGGCGAGGGAGTTACTCCCTGGCCGGCCAGGCCAAGAGTCTCGGCGAAATTAATTATTTTAGCAATTACTTCCTGATGTAAATCAGGATCCTTGACCACTCCGCCCCTGCCCACCTTGCCCCTGCCCACTTCAAACTGTGGTTTTATCAGGGCCAGAATGGCTATTTTATTGGAAAAAAAGGCGGGTAGAGGCGGGAGCAACAGGACAAGGGAGATAAAGGCTGCGTCAATAACCGCCAGGTTAAGGGGCTGATTAATATCACCGGGTTGCAGGTTACGGGCATTAGTTCGTTCCATGACCACAACCCGTTTGTCCTGCCTGAGCTTCCAGGCAAGCTGGCCATAGCCCACATCAACCGCGTAAACTTTTGCTGCGCCATGCTGAAGCAGACAGTCGGTAAAGCCGCCGGTCGAGGCGCCGATATCAGCACAAACCCAACCGGTGGGATTGATATTAAAAAAATCCAGGCCCTTTTCCAGCTTGAGCCCACCTCGACTGACATATCTGCATCTGTCCTTGATCTTAATCAGGCTGTCAACCGGAAACGTGGTTCCGGCCTTATCGGCAAGCCGGTCATTTACCGTGACCTCACCGGCGGCAATCAGGGCCTGGGCCTTTTGTCTTGAGGTTGTCAACCCTTTGGCTAACAGCAATTTGTCTAGTCTGATTTTTTGCAATGATTTTCCGGTGTTAGCTCTTGTGGTCAGACATCGGCCCGGCTGATTAATTCACATAACTCGCCGGCCATGGTGTCAATGGTATCATAATCCTTGCCCTCGATCATTACCCGGACAACCGGTTCCGTGCCGGAATGACGAACCAGAATCCTACCGTCTTTCCCCAGTTTATCTTCCATGCTTTTCACTGTCCGATTAAATTGGGGAACAAGGTCAAGATCCATTTTTTTTGCGGTGCGGACATTTTTCAGTACCTGGGGCAGCGATTCCATAATCGCTGCCAGTTCGGAAACGGTTTTTTTCTTTTTAATCATCACCGACATGAGCTGGAGCGCGGCGAGAATCCCGTCGCCGGTGGTATTATGTTCTAGAAAAATAAGGTGACCGGACTGTTCACCGCCAAAGGAGTATTTTTTTCGCCGCATCTCCTCGACAACATAGCGATCACCCACCTGGGTTCTTACCAGTTTCCCACCAATTTTTTTCATGGCTATGTCCAGGCCCATATTGCTCATTACTGTAGCCACCAGGGTCTTTTTCTTTAATTGTCGGCGGGACATGAGGTCGGCAGCGCAAATCGCCATCAGGTGATCCCCATCCAAAATCCTGCCGTTCTCATCTGAGACAATCAGCCGGTCGCCGTCACCGTCAAGGGCTATGCCGAGATCAGCCCCGAGTAATTTCACCTTTTCAGCCATTACCTCGGGATGAAGAGCGCCGCATTCATGGTTGATATTCTTGCCGTCCGGCTCAACTCCGATTGCCGTAACCCTGGCGCCAAGCTCGGCAAAGACGTGAGGGGCCACGCTATAAGTGGCGCCGTTGGCGCAGTCCAGGACAATATGAAAATCATCCAGGGTGTATTTTTTAGGAAAGGTATGTTTTAAAAAGACAATATAGCGACCTTTGGCGTCATCCAGCCTGGCCGCCTTGCCTACTTCTGCGGCAGTAGGTCTAAGCGCCGCCATTTTCTGAGAAAAAATCAGATCCTCAATATCCGCCTCAAGTTCATCCGGCAACTTGAACCCATCCCTGGAAAAAATTTTAATACCGTTATCCTGAAAAGGGTTGTGAGAGGCAGAGATCACCACTCCGGCATCTGCCCTCATTCCCGTAGTAATAAAGGCAATTCCCGGAGTAGGCAGGGGGCCGGAAAGCAGGACGTCAACTCCCATGGAGCAAATACCTGCGGCCAGGGCATTTTCAATCATATAGCCTGAAATCCTGGTATCCTTGCCGATTACAATGCGGTGACCGTGTTTATGGTTTTTAACCAGAAAGGCTATGCCCCGACCGATCTGCATGGCTATTTCCGTAGTCATGGGATAGATGTTGGCAACACCGCGAACACCGTCGGTTCCAAAAAGTCTTCTCATAATTTTATTTACCTTTTATTTTCTGTTCAGGCTGTTTTGTCACGGCCATAAGTTCGACAATTATCATTTCCGGCTTAATCGCCTTGATTGTCACCGCTCTGGTTGGTGTGACTTTGACTTTAAGTTTGTGGGTGCCGGGAGGCAGAGCTCCGGCATTAACAACCGCCTCGAAAAACGTCTTGAGTTTTTCCTTGTCGTTAGCCAGGCTATAAGGGACAATTGCTTGAACCATAAGTTTTTCCGGTTTAAGGTGGAAAGCAATATTGGGGTTTGTATGATTTAAATGTATAGGGATATCGTTAATTATCTTTTCAACCAGCTTTTCATTAATGGTTATATTAGCCGTAACAATCGGATCGCCGATCAGGGCGGCAATATCATCATCAAGGTTTAAGCCGACATTTATGATGGTGGATTTGGTTAGAAAACTGAGATCAATAGGATTAGTAGTAAGCAGATTCTGGTCCTCAAGGATTTTTTGAGGGCCGGTAACAGTAATGGCCGGCGGCTCCAGCACGATTGAGGTAACAGTATAGCCCTCCGGCATATTCCCGCTGGTTGTCGCCTTTATCCGCAGGGATTTGCTGATCAGTTTATCAAGCAGAAGAATTACATGGGTTGGCTGGACCCGCATTATCCTGACTCCACGGGGAAATGACATGGAATCAGTGTCATTTTTAACTACCCTGGTACCAGGCAGGGCATCAGAAAGATCAACCGATCTGGTGATTGTCCTGCGGTCAAGGCTTTTTATCAGGCTGCGGGGGCCGTTAACCGTTACCTCAAGCTCTCTTTTAAACTGGTTGGCTATTACCAGATCTTCCGGCAGATTGACTATTTCCAGGGGCACGAAGATTGTTCTGTCAATCTTATCCTCGCCAACGACAAAATACCAGAGAAACAGGGCAAAGCAGAGGGAAATCAGCTTCAGAATAAGATTTTTCGGCCACTTCCAGCCCGGTTTTTTTATTATGGGGGCTGTTTGCTTTTCAGGAGTTTTTTCCATATTTCAGCCAATGTTTCCATATATGAGTCTGATCCGGTTTGGGGACGAAAATCGCTTCAAGACGGCTGCGCAGCTGGGAGATATCAAGATCGGAGGCAATGGCTCCATGCTGAACCAGAGATATCTGCCTGGTTTCTTCGGAAACAACAATAATAACAGCATCGGTTTCTTCGGAAAGGCCGATGGCCGCCCGATGTCTTGTGCCCATGCTTTTACTGATATAAGGATTTTTGCTCAAGGGAAGAACGCAACGGGCGGTAAGGATACGATCCCCACGAATCACTACTCCTCCGTCATGAAGAGGAGACGAGGTAATAAAAAGGCTGATTAAAAGTTCACTGCTTAACTTGGCATCAATTAGATGCGCTGATTCAATATAATCTTTTAAGCCGGTTTCCCTTTCCAGGACAATAAGGCTGCCGATCTGCTGACGGGAAAGATACCTGGTGGCTTTGATAATTTCTTCCAGTGATTCGGCGGACTCATGTTCCGTCTTGGTAAACGGGGTCTGGCCCACTTGGGTAAGAGCTCGGCGGATATCCCTCTGGAACACGATAATAATAATCAGAAAAATTGAACTTAAAAAAGTGCCCAGCAGCCAGTACAGGGTCATAAACTCCAGTTCCCTGGCCCCGAAATAAGCGACGATAAGCACTCCGATGCCGACCAGCATCTGCACGGCCCTGGTGCCGCGGATCATTATTATAACGTGATAAATGATAAAGGCGACAATCAGGATATCGGCAATGTCCTGCCAGCGTAATGATTTTAACAGATCGAGCATGAAATAAATGTAACCTGGATTGCCTGTAGTCCTTAGTAATTATGTCTGTAATTTAACCATTATATAAGATTTTATCCGGTTATGCGAGGCAAGAGATGCTCTATTGCAATTTTTTTAAAAAGGGGCAACCGTAACCGTTCACCAAGGCACCAAATTTACGATAACCTTCAGTCCTGTAAGTGTTTACCAGTGCCTTAGATTCGTTCGTTTGGGACTTCGAAGCATA
>JANTGB010000137.1 GCA_024763115.1 Desulfobulbaceae bacterium
TCCAGGTAAGCGACCAGCGGGAGACTCCAGGTAAGCGACCAGCGGGAGACTCCAGGTAAGCGACCAGCGGGAGACTCCGTTAGATTTTCGTGATCAGCCCGGCGCAGCATACTGGTGCTATGGTAATCGTTCACCAGCACCTCATCTTCGCCCGTTTTGGCCCTCTCGAATAGCACAAGTATGCTTCGAAGTCCCAAATGAACGAATCTAAGGCACTGGTAAACACTTACAGGACTGAAGGTTATCGTAAATTTTGTGCCCAGGTGAACGGTTACGTGCTATGTTAAGACAGGCTGATCGTGTACAGACGGGATGTTGCCGAATGGTTACCGGCAATCAACAATTTAAAGCCAGAACCTGCAACTGGAGATTACGGCGGCCCTTAAATTCATTGACAGTGAGCCGATAGGCGCAGTCAATTTCATCACCGACAGCGACAGGCAAAGCAGCGCCGGGCTGCTTGACGGCCCGAAACCATATTGCCGAAAAAACCTTATTCTTCAAGGAAAGGCGCAGGGAAAGATGCACAGGTTCCGCTCCGACCAGCCGAAACGAATCAACCTGAAAAGTTCCCGCAAAAACCGGCTCGGCAAATTCCCGGCCAAAAGGACTTAAGATGTTTATCTCTGTTACCGTATCCGGATTAATCTCTGCGCAACCAAGAGTACCGTCCGTCCAGATTAACGGCTCAAGGCGGCTGACATCTACCTGACATGCCACGGCCTGAGAAAAATATTTTTTAAAATCAGCTAGTTTATCTTTATTTATTGTCATACCGGCCGCACCTCGATGACCGCCGAAACGAATAAACAGGCCGGACTTCTGCTCGTTGACATAATTCAGGGCCTGAAGAATATGTACTCCGTCAATACTGCGGGCAGAGCCGCTAAGCTGTGACCTGTCCGGGGCCGGACTGAAAACCACGGCAGGTCTGCCGAAATAATCAACCAGCCGGGAGGCGACAATACCCTGCACCCCGCTGTGAAAATTTTTTCCGCTTACCACAACCGCTCCCTGCTCTGCCGCCCCCATTTTTTCAGCTTCAGCCAGGGCCTGAGCCAGCATTTCCCTTTCAATAGCCTTACGCTCAATATTATCCTTATCCAGTACAGCCAGCCATTTTGCCGCCTGTCGGTCATCTTCGGCTGCCAGAAAATTCAGGGCGGCAAAGGGATCAGCCAGCCGTCCCCTGGCGTTAATTCTCGGCCCGATCTGGAAACCAAGATCATCCGGTTTAAAATTTTCATCTTTTTTGCGGTTCAGGAGATCCGCCATTGCCCGCCAGCAAGGTCTCTGCTTTTTATTAAACAGATTAAGCCCGAACAAGACAACAGCACGATTAGTGGTGCTGAACAGGGAAACCGCATCGGCAATGGTACTGAGAGCGACCAGGTCAAGCAGAAATGACATCTTGTCGATATCGGCCTTAAGGAGTCCCCGGGCAATTAACAAATTACGCACATGGCACATGAGAAGCCAGGACACCATGCAGCCGGAAATAAATTTATCCGGATATTCGCAACCGGACTGAAGGGGATTAATCACGCAACAGGCTGAATCAGGGACGCCATGAGCAGGAATTGTGTGATGATCCGTGACAATCACCTCAATTCCCGCCCCAGCAAGTCTCTTGATATTTTCCTCAT
The DNA here is from genome assembly GCA_024763115.1 of Desulfobulbaceae bacterium. Taxonomy (GTDB): domain Bacteria; phylum Desulfobacterota; class Desulfobulbia; order Desulfobulbales; family SURF-16; genus JANTFJ01. The sequence continues at coordinate 1,647 of JANTGB010000137.1, forward strand.
CACCGGAACCGCAATCAGCAGTAATAATAAGAGCGGGTTTTTCTTGAGCAGCGAGAATTTTATCAGTCAATCTCTTGCTTACCCCATAGCCGTCTGTCAGACGGTGTCCGATAAAATGGCTGAGACGATCAGCCTCCACATTAAAAAACCGCAGCGATTCCTGAAGAACAAGATGTGAGGTAATACCGTCAACATCATAATCAGTAACAATGCCTATATTCTCATTTTCGCTAATGGCCCGGCAGATACGCCCGGCAGCCCTGTCACTGTTTTTCAAGAGCTGCGGATGGTCTATATCAGCCAGGGATGGCTGGATAATCCCGGCCGGATCAATATCCGTATTTTGAACCCTCCCGGCAATAATCCTGGCGATGAGGGGGGAAAATCCTGATTCTCTGACCTTGGCAAAAACCTCTGCTGAAATCGGTCTCCGGCATATTTTCTTTTGCATGGTTAATTCTATTTCGGCAAGCAGCTGAATTGCCCCTCCTTCATTTAATACTCAAAGGCTCGGCCTGACCCAGCAGGTTATGTGCTGTTTTTATGTGCCCGATCTCCTGCCATTTCTTTTTAAGCAGTTGCGTGCCATAGGCGTCAATGGCAACCGGATCAAAACCGGCAGCAATTTTTGCCGGCACTGGAGAACAGACCGGCCCCCGGAGATGGGCCTCAGCCATGCCGACAGTGGCATCCAGAATAGTAAAATCCGGGCTGCGATAACGGTTCAGATCAAAAATTGCCGGATGGATCTGTTGATGAAACGCGGCCTTATTCCAGGCTCCCCGGCGGAAACGGCTGGGCGGGGCTGCGCCCATCATATTTTTCATTGTCAATGTTACCCCGGCAAGGCTGTGGGCCTTTAAGACCGGCACTGAAAGCAGAAAAGAGTCAAAAATTATTTCCGGCAATGCTATTTCCGGCCAGCATCTGCAGGCTGAATTTTTCATTTCCCGTAATGGTTCCCGGTTAAGATCAATGAGCTCAACCCCCTTTTCCGCCGCAAGGGCGGTATAACCCAGCTCCTGAAAAGGATGAAAAGTGTCATAAGCGGTTGCGCCGGTTCCCTCGGCAATAATTATTTCCGCTCCGGGCAATGTCTTACGCAGATAATCAACCAGGGCTGCAACCAGGCCCACCGGCGTGGTAATGGGTGGTTTCAATGCCTCAACCAGATTCGGTTTAATCAGAATCCGCCGGTTGCCGATATGAGCAACCAGCCCGCTTTTGTCGAGCAGAGGCGTCAACGTCCGGGCCCAGCCGTTAAAATGTTCAACCCAGACAATGCCTTTTTTTATAGCCATGTTTGTAATTTTAATCTAAATTAAATAGTTTTTGTATGAGATAGAAGATGTTGAAAATTATTCATCGTCACAAAAAGGATAGCGATCAATTAACCACACCTTGACATTTCAGTAAACCGCTGTCTGTAAGCGTTTCAGGGACGTCGCCATGGCACGTTTTCAAACCCGGCAATATACAGGCGTATAATCGCCGGGTTTGAAAACGTGCAGGGTTGGGTTCATTGAGCGCTTACCAAAAATATAAATTACATGATTACGATCAACAACCTTAATATACAATACGGCAAAAAACATCTTTTTAAAGCTGTTTCCTGCCGTATTAACCACGGTGACCGGATCGGCCTGATCGGCGTTAACGGCACTGGAAAATCCACCCTGCTGAAATTGATTGCCGGAATTAATGAGAGCGACAGCGGGGTAATTGTCCGGGGCAAAAATACCACCATCGGCTACCTGCCCCAGGAAATAAGCCGTTTTGCATCAGGACGCACCCTTTATGAAGAAGCGGAAACAGCCTTTGCTCCTCTCCTGGCCAAACAACGCCAGCTTGATGAAATAAATAAAAAACTGGGCCGGACAAACCATTCAGAGGACGAATTATCTCTTTTGCTTAAGCAACAGGGAGAATTGCAGAACGAGTTGGATCATGCTGATATTTTCCGCCTTGGTTCCGAGATCAAAAAGGTTCTGTTTGGTTTGGGCTTTAAAGATGACGACTTAAGCAAAGAATGTCACGTTTTCAGCGGCGGCTGGCTGATGCGTCTCATGCTGGCCAAGCATCTCCTGGCCCGGCCCGACTATCTCCTCCTTGACGAACCGACCAACCATCTGGACATTGAATCCCTGACCTGGCTGGAAGAATTTCTCAGAGGCTATCCCGGCGGCCTGATAATTATTTCCCATGATCGGGCCTTTCTCGACAACATGACAAATATTACCTGGGAACTGAGCCTGGGGCGGCTGACGCCTTATAAGGGAAATTATACAAAATACCTTAAAGCTCGAGAAGAGAGACTGCAGATTATCAGGGCCGCCTATGAAAACCAGCAGGCCAGAATTCAGCAGACCAAACGATTTGTTGAACGGTTCCGGGCCAAATCCACCAAGGCCAAACAGGTCCAAAGCCGGGTCAGGCAGCTGGAAAAAATGGAACTTATCGAACTGGAAGAAAGCGAAAGGAAAATATTATTTCGTTTTCCTCCTGCCGCGCCCAGTGGACGGCTGGCAGTAGAGGTTAAACATCTGGCCAAGTCTTTTGCCGACAAAAATGTTTTTCATGATATCAGCTTTGAACTTAACAGGGGCGATAAACTTGCTGTGGTCGGGGTTAACGGGGCCGGCAAATCCACCCTGGTAAAACTGCTGGCCGGTCTTATCAAGGCTGACAGCGGGACAATCCGGCTGGGCCACCAGGTGACGATATCATATTTCGGCCAGCATCAGGCCCAGGAACTTGACCCTGGTTATACCGTTCTTGAGACCATGAATCACGTTGAAGGAGAAAAAAGTATAACCCGGATCAGATCTCTGCTTGGCGCTTTTCTCTTCAGCGGCGATGAGGTGGACAAAAAGGTGGCTGTTCTTTCCGGCGGGGAAAAAAGCCGTCTGGCCCTGGCCCGGATGATATTGACTCCGGCCAATCTGCTTATCATGGACGAGCCCACCAATCATCTGGACATGATGTCCCAGGAGATTCTGCAGGAGGCCATGTCCCAGTATGACGGCACTATAATCGTAGTCTCACATAACCGGTTTTTCCTGGATAATTTCGTCAATAAAACCCTGGAAATAAAAAAGGGCCAGGCAACCATTTTCCCTGGTAATACCGTTTATTATCTGGAAAAAATCAAAGAGCTCAGCGAAAACAAAAACGATAATCCGGGCAGTGCGCCCCCTCAAAGCAAGGTGGATCATAAGCAGAAAACCCTCCGCGGCAAAAAAGCGCGCCAGGCTCAGGCCCGATTACGCCGGGAACTGCACCGCAAGACCGGTGAGCTGAAAAAAAGAGGCAGACAGGCGGAAAAAGAAATTGAAATACTGGAAAAACGCAAGGAGGAACTGGAAAACATCCTGGCTGATCCGGAACTTTATAAAGACCAACAACGATTCAACCGGCAATCAGGGGAATATGGTAAAATTAATGACAAACTTGAGCGACTGTACCATAAATGGGAAACAACCCAGAGCCGGATCGAAGAAATTGAAGCCGATATGATGGTATAAAACTTTCCATGGCATGGTATAATTGCATCTGGTATAGTATCGCAGGTTTCATAAGGATAATAATAAGCTGTTAAAGGACTTTTAAAAAATGCCGCAACCGCCAAACATAATTGTCCAGATTATTCATATAGAAGGCCCGCTTAAAGGCCGGATACAGGAATTAAATCAACCGCAACTTGAAATCGGTCGCCATAAATCCTGCCAGATCAAGTTCCCCGCTGACATAACGGTAATTTCCCGAAAACACGCGACAATTGTCAGGGACGGTAACAGGTTTAAGATAATTGATCACAGCGGTAACGGCACCCTGGTAAACTCCCAGCCGATCAAGGAAGAATATTTAAAAGACGGCGATGTCATAACTGTGGCACCGGGCGGCCCAAAGTTCAGCTTTCTGACCGAAATAAAGCCGGGTGCAGCTCCGCTTGAGCCTGCCCCGCCCGCTGAACCGGCAGCTGAACCTGTAAAGGCGGCGGCTCCGGTTCAACAACCAGCTCCTCCACCCCCGCAACCTGAACCTGAACCTGCAGCTCAGCCATTGCCGGACTATCAACCGCCACCGGCAAAACCTGAACCTGTCAGACAGCCGCCGCCTGAGGTTGAGGCTGCGCCTGCGCCTGCTCCACCTGCGGCCTCGGAAAAATTAATATCACCATTTGTGGTTCAGTATGGGCCGACAATAAACTCCTTTGACTCCCTGCCCATTACCATAGGTCGTCATCCCTCATGTGAGTTTATTATTGAAAAAACCGGTATTCTTGAGCATCAGGCCCAGATAAATTTTCATAACAGTCAATTTTACCTTGAGGACAGAACAGGACAACAGCGGGTTCTGGTTAACGGCTCTCCCATTCAGCAGGAAACAGTGCTCCAACACAATGATGAAATCACACTTAGCGCAACCGGACCTTTTTTTCGTTTTCTTGAGGGGGGAAGGCTGGTGGAAATTGAAAAAGAACCTGTTGTGGAGCCGGAAAAACAAGAAAATGAAACTGCCTCCGACCAGGATCAAACAAGCACAAGTCCTTCCAGAAAAATCAAATCATTGTTTGATAAATTTTTAAAACATTAGGCGCTTAAAGCCATAGTATAAACAATTTTTTGTGTAACTGCTCACAGGGTACCGCATATTTCCGCGATCAGTCCGGCTTACGTATGACTAATACGCTGCGCCGACCTGATCACGAAAATCTAC
>JANTGB010000138.1 GCA_024763115.1 Desulfobulbaceae bacterium
GTGCCTTAGATTCGTTCGTTTGGGACTTCGAAGCATACTTGTGCTATTCGAGAAGGCCCAAACGGGCGAAGATGAGGTGCTGGTGAACGCTTACAAAGGTTCAAAGTTCAGGGTTCAAGGTTACTGGAAGCCTGGAGATAACGGGTATCCTCTAAACTCTGAACCTTGAACCTTAAACGTGACTCCGGGCAAATTTACAGCAGAATGTCCAGAAAACAGCATTAATTTTACGATTATTTAACGAGGTCTGTATAATATTATATTAACTTCTGTCCTCTGTCCTCTGTCCTCCGGCTTCCGGCTTCTGATTTCCGACCTCTGACATGGCTAAAGCGAAAAAAAGATTTGTCATAAGGCTGGAAATCGGCCTGGGGGGATTGCTGGGACTTGCGGTTCTTGTTTTCTGTATATTCCTCTGGATGTTTTTACTGGGGATATGGGCCGGCCAGACAATTCTTTCACCCTCAGCAGCAGATAATAAAATTACCGCCATGAACCGGCCGGCGACCGATATCCGGCAGAAGGGCAGAGAGTTTACCGTTGATAACGGATCGATTGGAGCCCATTCAGCGGCAAAAGAAAAAAAATCTTCCTTTACCCTGCAGATCGGCGCTTTCCGTGATCCGGTCGAGGCTGCCGGTATGGTTAAAAAATGGCAAAAGCGCTGCTATACTGTTTTTTCAGGGTCAGGTGCGGATGATGACGATTCGCTGACTCGTGTTTATATCGGGAAATTCAACAATCCGGCCGCAGCTAATGCCGGGGCCGCAGCCCTGGAAGATTCCGACAATATCAAGGCCTATATTACCTTGCTGCCGGAAACTGATTTTAACTGAATACTACCCGGAAATAATTATATGATTCGCAACGCCCGCATTGATGATGTAAAAACAATTCATAAACTGTTGGCCTATTTTGCCGGCAAAGGCCTGCTCCTGGGGCGATCGCTCAGCTTGCTGTATGATCAGTTGCGTGATTTTCAGGTTTATGAAGATGAAGATACCGGAAAAATTCTCGGGGTCTGCGCTTTGCATATCAGTTGGGAAAATCTGGCGGAAATTCGCTCCCTGGCTGTGGCTGTTGAGGCGCAAAGCCGGGGCGTCGGTACAGCCCTGGTAACAAGCTGTATCGGCGAGGCGGATTTGTTCGGCATAACGGAAATTTTTACCTTAACTTCCCAGCCGGCTTTTTTTGAACGGTTGGGATTTCGTCTTATTAATAAGAAAAAACTTCCTCATAAGGTATGGGGTGACTGTCTTCAGTGCCCCAAATTTCCGGACTGCGATGAAGAGGCCCTGATACGCTATAGTAAGAAATAAAAAGGAGTAAATTATATATGTTAGCTAAAGTCCTGACCAAGGTATTTGGCAGTAAAAATGACAGGGAGCTGAAAAAAATGCAGCCCCTGGTAGACGCTATTAACGCCGGGGAAGATGAAGTCAAAAAGCTTGACGATCAGGCTCTCGCTGCCAAAACCGTGGAGTTTAAGGAACGGGTGGCCAAGGGGGAAAGCCTTGATGATCTGCTGGTTGAGGCCTTTGCCGTGGTTCGGGAGGCAGCCTGGCGCACCCTGGGGCTCAGGCCCTATGATGTCCAGCTCATTGGCGGCATTGTTCTTCATCGGGGTAAAATTGCTGAAATGAAAACCGGTGAGGGTAAAACTCTGGTCGCTACCCTGCCGGTCTATCTTAATGCCTTGAGCGGCAAGGGCGTTCATGTCGTAACGGTTAATGATTATCTGGCCCGCCGTGACCTGGAATGGATGGGGGTGCTGTATAAGTTCCTGGGGCTGTCAGTGGGGACAATTCTTCACGATATGGATGATGCGGCCCGACAAGAGGCTTATAATGCCGATGTTACCTACGGCACCAATAATGAGTTTGGTTTTGATTATCTGCGTGACAACATGAAATTTTCCGCCGAAGATTTCTGTCAGCGCGATTTTAATTTTGCCATTGTTGACGAGGTGGACAGTATTCTCATTGACGAGGCCCGGACACCGCTGATTATCTCGGGCCCGGCTGATATGTCCATTGAGCTTTACCATCAGGTCAATAAAGTGGTACCCCATTTCAAGGATGAAATTCATTACACGGTTGACGAAAAGGCCAGAACCATGGCCATGACCGAGGAGGGCGTGGCTTTAGGCGAAAAACTGCTTGAGGTGGATAATCTGTACGATCCCAAAAATATTGAATGGCTGCACCATATTACTCAGGCATTAAAGGCCCATGTCCTGTTCAAGCGGGACGTTGATTACCTTGTCAAGGATGGCGAGGTGGTAATTGTCGATGAGTTTACCGGGCGTAGCATGCCGGGCCGCCGTTTCAGCGAAGGGCTGCATCAGGCCCTGGAAGCCAAGGAAGGGGTAAAGGTTGAACGGGAAAATCAGACCTTGGCCTCCATTACCTTTCAGAATTATTTCCGCATGTATGACAAGCTGGCAGGCATGACCGGTACTGCCGATACCGAGGCAGTGGAATTCGACAAGATTTATAATCTTGATGTTGCGGTAATTCCCACTCATCATCCCATGATCAGGGATGATTTCGCTGATGTAATTTATAAAAATGAGGCGGCAAAATACCGGGCCGTGATTAAGGAGATCAAGGATCTGCACAAAAAAGGGCAGCCTGTGCTGGTGGGCACCATAAGTATTGATGTTTCTGAAAAGATTTCCCGGATGCTGGCCAAGGATAAAATCAAGCATTCAGTGCTTAATGCCAAGCATCATGACAAGGAAGCCGAGATTATTGCCGAGGCCGGACAAAAAGGGCGGGTCACCATTGCCACCAACATGGCGGGCCGGGGTACGGACATTAAACTCGGTGAGGGCGTGGCTGAACTCGGGGGCCTGCATATTCTCGGTACCAGCCGCCACGAATCCCGCCGGATAGACAATCAGTTGCGGGGCCGTTCCGGCCGCCAGGGCGATCCTGGTTCTTCCCGGTTTTATCTTTCCCTGGAAGATGATCTGCTCCGTATTTTCGGTTCTGATCGAATTTCCGGAATCATGGATAAACTGGGTATGGAGGAGGATGAGCCTATTGAACATTCCATGATCTCCAAGGCCATTGAAAATGCTCAGCGCAAGGTTGAAGGCCATAACTTTGATATTCGTAAACATCTGCTGGAATATGATGATGTAATGAATATGCAGCGTGAGGTGATTTATAAACAGCGGCGGCAGGTATTGAGCTCTGATGATATCAAGAGCGTAATTGATGATATGATTGTTGATCTGGCCGAGGGGATTGCCCAGGAATTTTTTGATGCCAAGATTCCTTCCAAGGACTGGGACTGGGAAGGATTGACTGAACGGATGCCGGCGGTTTTCGGACTGGGATGGGAGGCCCCGGCCGAAGACAGGCGGGATGATCTTGATCTTGAATCCCTGGAAGATCTGCTGGTGGACAGTATCAGGATTGCCTATGACAATAAAGAAGCAGAGGTGGGCCTGGATACCATGCGTCATCTGGAACGGGTTATTTTATTACAGATTGTTGATAACCGCTGGAAAGATCATCTGCTCGGCATGGATCATCTTAAAGAAGGAATCGGTCTGCGGGGCTACGGCCAGAAAAATCCCCTTGATGAGTACAAGAAAGAAGGCTTTGAGGCCTTTATGGATATGATCGAAGGGGTAAAACAGCAGACTGTCACCACCTTGTTCCGCATTCAGCTGGCTCGTGAAGATGAGGTTTCCGAGCTTGAACAGGAACAGAGGCGCAAACGGGAACAGGAACTGGAACAGAGCGCTAAATCAGGCGAGGTACAAAAACCTGTGCAGCGTAAGGGCAAGAAAGTTGGCCGCAATGCCCCTTGTCCCTGCGGCAGCGGCAAGAAATATAAAAAATGTTGTGGCCGAGCTAAATAAGATCGGATGGAAATGAGAGTCAAGGGATATAAAGCTTCTGCCGTAAAGGCGGAAATTCGCGGCCGGGACAGGCTTGATCTGGGTTTGATTTTTTCTGCGGTTCCGGCTGCGGCTGCCGGAGTTTTTACCACCAGCCTGGTCAAGGCGGCGCCGGTAATTCTCGGCCGGGAGAAATTAAAAAAAGGCCGGGCTCAGGCCATTGTCATTAACAGCTCAATTGCCAATGCCTGCACCGGGGCCGAAGGCATGGCAAAGGCGCGGGCCGTGGCTGAACTTGCGGCTGAATCTCTGGATATTTCCAGTGATCTGATCCAGGTTTCTTCCACCGGAGTAATCGGCGAACAGCTTGATCTTGCCTGTTTTAGCGATAATATGGCTGAACTTGCAGCTGGACTGGGGGAAGACAAGCTGGAGCTTGTAGCCCGGGCCATGATGACCACTGATACGGTGGAAAAAATTTCTTCCGCCCAGGTAGAAATTTCCGGCCGGAAGGTAAGAATTGTCGGTCTGGCCAAGGGAGCCGGGATGATCATGCCCAACATGGCTACCATGCTCTGTTTTGTGGTTACTGATGCCGATATTGCGCCTCAATGCCTGCAGACCATGCTGGAAAAGGGCGTGGGTCGCTCTTTTAATCTTATCACGGTTGACGGGGATACCAGCACCAATGACACTGTCCTGCTGCTGGCTAATGGTATGGCGGGTAATGAGGCCATTAAGTCCCCTGCGCAGAAAGAGGCGGGAGAATTTCAGCAGGCCCTTGATAAACTGTTGAAAGAACTGGCCCTGAAGATTGTGGCTGACGGCGAGGGCGCGACCAAGCTTATTACTGTTCGGGTCTGTGGGGCGTTAAACAGCCGGGAGGCGGAGCAGGCGGCCCGGACTGTTGCCAACTCGCCCCTGGTAAAGACTGCCTGTTACGGCGAAGACCCCAACTGGGGGCGGATTATCGCGGCCCTGGGCCGTTCCGGGATAGATTTTAACCCGGAACATGTTGATATCTTTTTTGATCAGGTGATGATGGTTAAGGACGGACTGGGCCTGGCTGAAAACGAAAACCAGGCTGCTGAAGTTTTACGGCAGAAAGAATTTACCATTAATATTGATCTTAAGGACGGAGCAGGGGTTGGAGAAATCTATACCTGTGATTTTTCCCATGATTATGTCAAGATTAATGCGGATTATCGTACCTGATTTTACTGATTAAATTTTTCCTCACAAGACAACTTCACTTCCTGTTTCGCCTTGTTGAGAACCCCCTTTGCCTGTTCAATATCTTTATTAATCTGGGCAACCAGTTCCTCCGGGCCGGAGAATTTTTTTTCATCCCGGAGAAACTGAAGCAGGTTAACCTTGATCGGCTTGCCGTAGATATCTTCATTAAAATCAAAAATATGGGTTTCGGCTGACAGGGATTCCTCGCCAAAGGTGGGGTTGTAGCCGATATTCAAGACCCCGCCGTAGCATTTGCAGTCATAGATGACCTGGGTAACATAAACCCCGTGCCGGGGACAGAGATCTTCCTCGGAAATCTGGAGATTGGCAGTGGGAAAGCCAAGCTCGGCCCCGCCCCGCTGCTTGCCCATCCTGACCTCGCCCCTGATCTGGTAATAGCGGCCCAGTAATTTTTTGACATCCCGCATCCGTCCCTCGGAAACCAGCTTTCGCACTTCAGTGCTGCTGGCCAGCACCCCGTCAACATAATAGGCTTCGACCACGGTTACCGGGAAACCATGCAGCCTGCCCTGTTCCTTTAAAAAATCAATGTTGCCCTGCCGTCCCTTGCCGAAGGCGTAATCATAGCCCACAACCAGCTCTTTGACCCCAATTGTTTTTAACAGAACTTCATCAACAAAATCCTGGGCCGAGGTGGTGGCAAGTTCTCTGGTAAAGGGCAGACAGATGAGCACATCAATGTCGGCAAGTCCAATTAATTCCTGTTTCTGCTCACAGGTTGAAATGAGCTTGATGCCGATTTCCGGCCTTACCACCTTTAACGGATGGGGATCAAAGGTAATGGCCACGCTGGTGCCGTTATTCTTATGGGCCCGGTTTACCACCTCGCTGAAGAGGATCTGGTGGCCCATATGTACGCCGTCAAAATTTCCGATAGTAACGTATGGTTTAGGCAGAGGGCTTTTTATCCGACTTAAGTCTGTATATGTTTTCATGAGAAGAACTCGTAGTTTTGCTAAGGGTTCACAGGACACCGAATCTTCCCTGCACTCTGTAACCAGTTGCAAATACGGTGGTTAGCGAATATCAGGCGCCTGATCTGTGGGTAGTTACCATTAATTTAAATTTTCCGATACAACAAGTTAAGAATTTCTGCCACCATTGTCAAATGAGAAGATTCCGTAACCGTTCACCAGGGCACCAAATTTACGATAACCTTCAGTCCTGTAAGTGTTCACCAGTGCCTTAGATTCGTTCGTTTGGGACTTCGAAGCATA
>JANTGB010000139.1 GCA_024763115.1 Desulfobulbaceae bacterium
AAGCGTCCTAACTTCGCTAACCCCTGTAATTGTAACTGGTTACAGGGTGCCGTAGATTTTCGTGATCAGGTCGGCGCAGCGTATTAGTCATACGTAAACCGGACTGATCGCGGAAATATGCGGTGCCCTGTGAGCAGTTACGTTATTTCTTTACAGGCCCTAAGGCTTCAGATAAACGATTTGAGGCTGGAGATATTAATGTCTGGAGAATTGACGGAAAATATATATAAGGCAATTTTTGAACATGCTGATATGGGAATTGGGGTTGTTGACTCTAAAGGAAATTTTATTGCCGTTAATGCCAAATTCCAGGAAATGATGGGCTACGATGCTGAAGAATTGTATAGATTTACTTTTGCCGATTTAACCCATATCGATGATCGGACAGAAAATTTACTGCTTTTCAGTGAGGTTATATATGAAAAACGGCCGTTTTTTCGGCTGGAAAAACGTTTTATTCGTAAAAATGGTGATATTTTATGGGTCAGGGTAACTGCTTCACCGATTAAATCTTATGAAGGCTCATTATCTTATTCAGTTGGTTTTATTGAAGATATTTCAGATCGTCGGGAAATAGAAGAAAAGCTGAGGGAAAATGAAAAAAAATTTCGTAATCTTCTTGATCATGCCATTGATGCCATTGTTATCATTCAGGATCATGTATTTAAATATGTAAATCCTCAGATGACCAGTCTGACCGGGTATGGTAAAGATGAACTCCTGTCGGCATCATGCGAGGTGGTTTTGGGGCAGGGAGAACATTCCGTCTGCGAAATATGCCGGCGGCGCCTTGCCGGTGAAGCCTTGCCTGATTTTTATGAATCCGTGTTCAGCCATAAGGATGGTCGGCGAATTGACGTGGAGATAGGCGCCTGCAAACTTGTTTTTTCCGGCCGTCCTGCTGAATTGGTTTTTATCCGTGATATAACAGAGAGAAAAATGCTTGAAGCTGAGCGATTGAAATCATCCATGCTGGAATCAGTGGGGCAACTGGCCGGCGGTATCGCCCATGATTTTAATAATCTTTTAACTGTAATTATGGGAAATACCAATATGGTTCAGATGAAATACGGCAGTGAAGATAATTTACTGCATTTTATGAAAAATATTGAAAATGCTTCATTGATGGCCCGGAAGCTGACCAGAAAACTGATCACTTTTTCCACTGGTGGTTTTCCGGTTAGAAAAAAATGTTCCTTGAGTGAGCTGATTGAATCAATTATTAAAAGTGAATTTCCTGATGCCAAAGCCGACCTGAAGCTTTATATTCCTGAAAATCTCTGGTTGGTAAAGATTGATCCGGAAATAACGGGACAGGCAATTAATAATATCCTGACCAACAGTATTGAATCAATGCCTGATGGGGGTACTGTTGAAATAAGCTGTGAGAATTTTTCCCTGGAGAATGGCGATGAGATATTTTCATTACTTAAAAAGCGCGGAAAATATGTTAAACTTGAAATCATAGATCATGGCATCGGCATAGCTTTAAAGGATTTAAACAGGGTATTTGATCCTTATTTTTCTACTAAAGATCGAGGAAGCGAAAAAGGAATGGGACTTGGACTGGCAATTGCCCAGTCGGTTATAAAGAAAAATAAAGGAGTTATTAATATTGAATCACATCCAGGGCAGGGAACTATGGTTACTATTTATTTTCCCGCAACTGGTAAACGCATAGAGACTTAAATATTGCAAAGATTTACTCCCTGGTGAACGGTTACCGCAACTGAGCGAAAGAGAACATAATACCTAACTACTTTATGGGTAAACGGCTTAACTGCGCCAACCACCATAATTGTAAATGGTTACTGGGTGTCGGAGATTATGATGACAAACAAAGAACGACGGAAGTATAAACGTAAAGATACGCTGAATTTACTGGATTTCGTTATCCTTGATGAAAACGGCGGGACGGTTGATCAGGCTATGGGGAGAACTTTGAATGCCTCTGAGTCGGGAATATTGCTTGAAACTACTATTCCCCTGAAAACGGATCAGATTATTGTGCTTACCATTGGTATTGAGGAGAACCTGGTTGATTTGCAGGGACAGGTTGTTTACACAAAAGAAGTGGGTAATCTGTTTCAGAGTGGTATTAATTTCCTGAAAATCGATAAACATGGGCTGGTGATATTGCGCGAATATCTTGCCGCTTTACAAGAAGTTCTCGATTCACAATTGTAATCTTGTAAAATTCAGCTGCGCTTCATCTGCGTCCGATCAGGCTGATCGCACAGGTAAGCACCCTTAAAAACAGGGCATAAACTTCGACTCCGAATATGCGGTGCCCTGTGAGCAGTTACCATAATTTTTTATTAGATTTGAATGAAAAAAGTCAGGGATTATTATTCTAAAAAGGCCGGAAAGGAAAATTATCCGGCCCGATCTGTTTATAAACTGCAGGAAGTCCAGAAAAAATATAAAATAATCCGGAAGAATAATAATGTCTTTGACCTGGGTTGCTGTCCGGGAAGCTGGTCGCTTTATGCTGCGGAGATTGTCGGGCCGGGCGGCAGAGTGACAGGTATTGATCTTAAACCGGTGAAGGTGAAGAACAGGGCGGCAGAATGGCTCGAATTTATTCAGGGGGATATTTTTTCAGATATCAGTTCTCCGGCAACAGGGCGGTTTAATGTGATTTTGAGCGACATGGCCCCGCAGACAAGCGGCAATAAATTTACTGATCATGTAAGGTCGGTTGAGCTTGCGGCCAGGGCCCTGGAAATATGCAGGACGAATTTGAAATCAAGGGGGAATTTCTTATGCAAGGTTTTTCAGGGGGAGGATTTTCCCGGATTTGTTTCTGCTGTTCGGAAATTTTTTAAACAGGTTAAGGTGATAAAACCTAAAAGTTCCCGCTCTGAGAGTCGGGAGGTTTTTGTTTTGGGTATGAATTTTAATAAATAAGGTAACTACTCATGGGGTAAGCGCCATAATTGCGCTAGCCACCGTAATTGTAAATGGTTACGGAGTGAGTTAATTTTTCATAAGGGGGAATGGGGTGTCCGGACATTCAAAATGGAGTACGATAAAAAGGAAAAAAGGCGCAGCCGATGCCAAGCGCGGTAAGATTTTTACCAGGCTGATTAAGGAAATCACAGTGGCGGCCCGGATGGGCGGCGGTGATCCTGACGGTAATCCCCGCTTGAGATCAGCTATTGCTGTTGCCAAGTCGGAAAACATGCCCAAGGATAACATTGCCCGGGCCATAAAAAAAGGTACCGGCGAGCTTGAAGGCGAGGTCTATGAAGAGATCATTTATGAGGGCTATGGGCCGGGCGGAGTTGCCGTGCTGGTGGACTGCATGACGGATAACAAAAACCGCACCGTGGCTGAGGTGCGTTACTTCTTTTCCAAGAGCGGAGGTAATCTCGGCGAGTCCGGTTGTGTTTCCTGGATGTTTGATCGTAAGGGTTCTATCCTCATTGATAAAGAGACTATTGATGAAGAAAAGTTGATGGATCTGGCCCTTGAGGCCGGGGCCGAAGATGTGGTGGATGAGGAGAGTGAATTTCTGGTGTTGACTGAGCCTGATGATTTTGAGGCTGTGCGCGAGTCCTTGTTGAAAGACGGGGTTCAGTATCTTGAGGCGTCAATCGGTATGATCCCGCAAAATGTGATTGAAATAAAAGAAGAAAAGGTGGCAAAACAGGTCATGAGATTATTGGAAAATCTGGAAGATTTTGAAGATGTGCAGAATGTTTACGCCAATTTTGATATTGACGAATCCTTGCTGGCTTCCCAGTAATTGTCCGCCCAAAGTTATAATGGCTGAATCAGCAACCCGTATTCTTGGTATTGATCCCGGCTCCAGGATTACCGGTTACGGGGTGATTGATCGAGTTGGTAATCAATCAGTTTTTATCGGCTGCGGCGTTGTCAAGCCCCGGCAGGAGATGTTTAGTAAGCGGCTGGCGGAAATTTATAATACGGTTGGTGAAATTATTGAAACATTTAAACCGGAACGTTTTGCTATTGAGGATGTATTTGTCTCAATAAATCCCCAATCCGCCTTGAAGCTCGGCCATGCTCGCGGGGTATTGCTTCTTGCCGCTGAGCAGCACAATCTGCCGATTTATGAATATACGCCCAGGGCGGTTAAACAGGGGGTTGCCGGCTACGGCAATGCTACTAAAGCTCAGATCCAGCAAGCAGTCAGGGCCTTACTGAGCCTTTCGTCCAGTCCCAGCCGGGATGCGGCGGATGCCCTGGCTGTCGCGCTTTGCTGTTCTAATTATCTGGATTATTATGATCGCGTCTCTATTCGGTAAAATTCTTAATAAATATCCTGAAAAGTTGATTCTTGATGTGCACGGAGTCGGTTACGAGGTTTTTTTTTCAGACGCCTGTTACCGGCAGCTACCTGAGATTGGTCAGGAAACTTTTCTTCATATCCATACTCATGTCCGGGATGACGCCCTGACTCTTTTCGGCTTTCATGATTTGGATGAAAAGGAAACGTTTCTGCTGTTGCTTACTGTTTCCGGGATCGGCCCCAAGCTGGCCCTTGCCGTTTTATCCGGAATCGGGCCGGAGGAATTTGCCCAGGCCGTAATTGCTGAGGATATTACCCGGTTGACCCGGTTGTCCGGGGTTGGGAAAAAAAAGGCTGAAAGGATTTGTCTGGAATTAAAAGATAAGGTGCGGCTTATTACAGTGGAGGCGCAAACCAAGGTCTCTGACTCAGATGTTGATGAATCCGCCCGGCGGCTTATTTCCGATGTAGTATCAGTTCTGGTAAATCTCGGCTATACCCAGGCGGACGCCGGGCGGGCAGTGGAGATCGTCTATAAGGAAATGGATGATCCTGCTCCTGAGCTTGAAAAATTACTGCGTCTTGCCCTGAGATCATTGGCCTGAAACTGAATATGGCAACTACTCTCGGGGCGGCTGTTACGTCGCTAACCACTGTAAGCCAGGCTGACAGCAAAATATCCGGTACTCTGTGAGCAGTTATCTCTGGTGAAAATTATTCTATGAAAGTAGAGGAACGAATAGTCAGTACGGCCCCGGCCAATGGTCGGGAAGAAAATGAGGAGATAAGTCTTCGTCCCAGCCGTCTGGTTCATTATATCGGCCAGGAACAGCTGAAAAAGAATCTGGAAATTGCTATTTCAGCGGCAATCGGTAGGGGCGAATCTCTAGATCATGTTCTTTTTCATGGTTTTCCTGGTTTAGGTAAAACTACCCTGGCCTATATAATTGCCCATGAAATGGGGGCTGACATCAAGGTAACTTCCGGCCCGGTAATTGAGCGGCCCGGCGATCTTGCCGCCATTCTTACCAGCCTTCAGCCGGGTGATGTCCTTTTTATTGATGAAATTCATCGCCTTAATCATGTGGTTGAGGAAATTCTCTATCCGGCCATGGAGGATTTTCAGCTTGACCTGGTTATCGGCCAGGGGCCGGGGGCAAGGAGCGTCAAGATGGATCTTCCCCGTTTTACCCTGATTGGCGCTACCACCCGTACCGGTCTTCTTACCCCGCCACTGCGTGATCGTTTCGGGGTAATTCTCCGGCTTGATTTTTATTCTCCGGCCGAGCTTGTCACCATTGTCAAACGTTCCGCCGCCCTGCTCAATGTTCCTATCAGTGAAAACGGAGCCCTGGAAATGGGGGGACGTTCCCGGGGAACGCCTCGGATTGCCAACCGGCTGTTGAAACGGGTTCGTGATTTTGCCGAGGTCAGGGCGGATGGTAAAATAACCGGCGAAGTTGCAGCTGACGCCCTGGATATGCTGGCTGTTGACCGACATGGTTTTGATGAAATGGATCGTCGTATTCTTCTGACCATTATTGATAAGTTCCAGGGCGGTCCCATTGGCCTGGATACCCTGGCTACAGCAGTCTGTGAAGAGAAAAATACCCTGGAGGATGTTTATGAGCCGTTTTTAATTCAATCCGGCTTCTTAACCAGAACCCCCAGGGGAAGAATGGCTACAGCCGCCGCTTATGAACATTTTGGTCGTAGTCGTAATAGCGGCCCGGCTCCTGAGCCCGGCAGGCTGTTTCGCTGATTATTTCACTGCGTTGTAAAAATCAGCTTTAATGAGGGACAGTCGGCAAAACTATTCTATTGGTAATCGTTCACCAGCACCTCACGGAGTCTACGCTTACCTCTTTGCCCATTTGAACCTGCTTGAATAGCACCGGTATGCTGCGCAGGCTCAAATGAACAAATCTAAGTGCTCACTCAAAAATAACTTCGCATTCTAAGGCGCAATCTGAACATTTAGAAAAGCGATCTGCAATTATGCAATCCGGAGGCGTAACTCTGCTACGCC
>JANTGB010000140.1 GCA_024763115.1 Desulfobulbaceae bacterium
AGTGCCTTAGATTCGTTCATTTGTGCCTGCGCAGCATACTGGTGCTATTCAAGCAGGCTCAAATGGGCAAAGATGAGGTGCTGGTGAACGCTTACGCAGTCCTTGAGCATAGTCGAGAACACAAACAGTAAAAAAGTCTGTGTTCTCTATAGTTTGTGTTTTCTGTCCCCTGAATCGGCTAGCCGTTTTTACGTTCAAATTCAGCCATAAATTCAACCAGATCAACCACTCCCTGTCTGGGGAAGGCATTGTAAATCGAGGCCCGCAGCCCGCCGATTGATCGATGCCCCTTAAGTCCGCTGAAGCCGGCCTCTAACGCATCAGCCACCAGCTTACTTTCCAGCTCAGGGGTCGGCAGGTTAAAGGTAATATTCATCATTGAGCGGGAATCTTCCCTGGCATGTCCCTTGAAAAAATCCGTCTGGTCAATGGCTTGATAGAGCAGAGCTGCTTTTTCCCGGTTAATTTTCTCAATCTCGGCTACCCCGCCCGTATTTTTCAACCATTTTAAAACCAGGCCAATGACATAAATGGCAAAGCAGGGTGGGGTATTAAACATTGAGCCCTTGTCGGCATGAGTTTTATAGCGGAACATGGTAGGGACGGAATCCGGGGTGCAATCAAGCAGATCATCCCGGATAATAACCACCGTTGCTCCGGCCGGTCCCATGTTTTTCTGGGCTCCGGCAAAGATCAGGCCAAATGGTTTGATGTCGATTTCTCGAGAAAGAATGTCGGACGACATATCACACACCAGCATTTTTTCCGATTGAGGAAACTGCTTAAACTGGGTGCCGTAAATAGTATTATTGGAAACAAAATAGACATATTCCGAATCCGGCGCTACAGTATAATCATCTTGGGCCGGGACATGATTAAAGGAAGAATCTTCGCTGGAATAGGCAACATCGGCCCCGGCAATGATATTTGCCTCTTTGATTGCCTTTTTGGCCCAGGTGCCGGTATTAAGATAGGTGGCGCTCTTACCGTTTCCCAACAGATTCATGGGTATCATGGCAAACTGGGTCGAGGCCCCACCCTGGAGAAAAAGAACCTTGTAATTGTCGGGAACATTGAGAAGTTCCCGCAATAACGATTCCGTTTCCTCGGCAACGGCCATGAAATCCTTGCTGCGGTGGCTCAATTCAATAAGACTCATGCCTGTATTATTATAGTTGACGATATCCCGGCCGGCCTGGGCCAGCACTTCCTGGGGCAGGGTTGCAGGCCCAGGGCTGAAATTATAGATTCTTTCCGGCATTTTTCATCCTCGTTTTTTTATTACAGTATAATTACTGTTTCATTGTCTTCGTTCAGATTAACGCTGTATTGACGAACCTGGTTGCGGCCTCTTTCCTTGGCTCCGTACAGAGCCTTGTCAGCCGCCTCAACCAGTTGCTGCGCTGGGTTTTTCCGCCAGTGCGGCTGAACTTCCGCTACTCCTATACTTACTGTTATAGTTATATTCTTATGATTAATCTCACCTTTTTTGTTACGAATTATAAAATCATAATTTTCCAATGTTATGCGAATAAATTCGGCCAGTTCAGTGGCATTTTCAAGAGAAAGACCCGGCATTACAACCGCGAATTCTTCACCACCGTAACGGGCGGGGAGCAGAATCAGCTTAAATTTTTTAGAAAATTTATCAACACAGAACTTACATATTTTTCCCACAGTTGACAAGGCCTGATCACCAATTTGATGTCCATAGGTATCATTGAATTTTTTAAAAAAATCAATATCAAGCATCATTAATGATACAGGAAACGATTTACTATATTTCGCAACACCGGCATTCAAAAAGTCATCAAAGGCCCGGCGGTTACCCAGGCCGGTTAATTGATCGGTTTTACTCAGTTGGTCAAGTTTTTCAGTGTCCCTGTTCATCTCGTCAATAACGTCAATAAAGGCGGAACGAACTTTTTTGATAATATTTTTGGGATTTTCGCTTCCGGCAATATATTCAACCGTGGTGCTTTGTAACTCTTCGACATTATGGCTTCTTTTTTGAGAAAGTTTTTTGAATTCTTTAAGCAATTTTTTTGATTCGTCTATGGTCTCATTTAGTTTTTTTATATAATTTGCAGAATAAACCTTATGGAATTTTTTAATATATCTCTGGAACTGTTTTTCTTCATAATCAGCAGCAGTAAGAATCTCAGTCAAGAGTTTGTTGATGTCTTTCTTTTGTTTTTTTGTCAGATAGTCATGATATTTAAGATTGTTTAGAAATACTAGAAATGGTCGCCAGCGACCGTCAAGCGGCACACCATATTCTTCAAGGAAGATAAACATTTTATCCATGCCCGCAGGGCTGAATTGTTCACTGTTGTTTTTTGCTGCAGTCATATTATTTTGGTAACTACTCATGGGGTAAGCGCCTAATGAGTGCAAACCTCAGTATTTGTAACTGGTCGGAGTCTGCGCTTACCTGCAGGGTGCGGGTAAGCGACCGGCCGGAGACTCCGTGAGGTGCTGGGGAACGCTTACGAAAATGTTAAATTAATCCGGTTGCCCCATTAAATCGAGTAAAAAAAATATTAATAATTGTTTCCATATTTTCCTGAAAGTTAGGTACTTCGGGAACAGATTGATTCTGTTGGAGAAATTCCTGAACATTAAACATATAATCATCAGGAGCGATAGACCTGATACCTATACTTTCCACCAGGAAATTTGCCAGAAAGACGATTTTATAGTTCATTATATCGGTGTCCGGCGGCATAGTGGAGTGATGGTAGCCTATCGGGATAGTAATATTGTCAGGCAGTCCCCAGCTTTTAAGCAGGGCCATACCGACTTTGGCATGATTTGTCTGCAGCATATATTCTTCAAGATCAATAAAATCTGCAAATTTTCGCGGGGTATCCCGGTTGCAACTTTCAAGCTGCAAGGGACGATTTAAAAGAATTTTACCAATATCATGCAGCAGAGCGGCAGTGTATATGGCGGATGTCTCTTCCGCCTTGGCATATTCGGCAATAGTTGCGGCCATAGTGGCAGTGGCATATGAATGATACCACAAACTGCCGGGCTCCATATTATAGGCCTCCTGGGGAGATTTCATCAGGCCGACCGAGGCGCTTGTTATAGCTATCATTTTCACACTTTCCAGGCCCAAGCGAATAATCATGTCCTTGAGGGAGGTAATTTCCCGCATATGGCCAAAATAAGCTGAATTAGCCACCCTGAGCATATTGGCGGTAAGACTGGGATCGGTTTCAATTTTTTTCGCCATCTCAGAAATAATGCAGTTCTGATCATGAGCCATATTGAGAACATCCAGAGCAATGTCAGGCCTGGGAACCAGATTATCTACATTAGTAATATATTTTTTTTCAATATCCATCATTATTCCTTTCTGCAATTTTTAAATATGAGTAAATTATTATAGAACGAAATTTCAAAATGGCCTACGGAAATTGCGGTTTGCATACATATTAATCTTGTGTCTAATATTTTTAATAAGGATAAATTATCAATGAGCATGAACAGAAAAAGTGGAGTTCTGGCCCATATAACCTCATTGCCGGCAAGGTTCGGCATCGGAGATATTGGTCAGGCCGCTTTAGATTTTATTAATTTTTTGCATAATTCAGGCCAGAGCTGCTGGCAGTTTCTGCCGATTAATCCTGTCTGTGAGGCCTTTGATTATTCCCCTTATATGAGCTTATCCGCCTTTGCCGGCTGTCCGCTGTTAATCAGCCCGAGGGAAATGGTAAAAATGGGTTTTCTGGATGAGAACGAGATCGATATAAGTTTTATCATTAATGAATATAGAGTTCAATTTTCTGAAGTTGCGTGCTTTAAGGAAAAAATTTTTCATCTGGCCTTTACAAAATTCAAAAAATCTAACATAGCGATGGAATTTGATAATTTTTGCGCTCAGGAGAAAAAATGGTTGGATGATTATGCCTTGTTTATGAGCCTGCGACAGGAGTTCAATAATCTGCCCTGGTTCAAGTGGCCGCAACCCCTTGCCAAGCGTCGCAGGAAAAGTTTGGCTCTGTGGCGGACAAAATTATCCGATGAAATTTTATTGCATAAATTCATTCAGTATGTTTTTCATGAACAATGGATGAAACTGCGCAGCTATGCCAAGGCAAAGGATATAAGGTTAATTGGCGATATTCCTATCTATGTCGGTTATGACAGCGCTGATGTCTGGGCCCACCAGGATTGCTTCATGCTTAAAAAGATGATGCCGACTCATGTTGCCGGAGTGCCTCCTGATTATTTCAGTGAAACCGGACAGCGCTGGGGCAATCCGCTTTATCAATGGCAAAAAAACAAAAAACATAATAAAAATTTATATGAATGGTGGCGGCAACGGTTGGCAAAAATCGGTGCCCTGGTAGATATTGTCAGAATTGATCATTTCCGGGGCTTTGAATCATTCTGGCAGATACCGGCTGACGAGGAGACTGCGATAAACGGAACCTGGGTCAAGGGACCGGATAAGTTTTTTTTCAAACAAATGGCAAAAGTTACAGTTGATCTGGAAATAATAGCTGAAGATTTGGGAATAATTACCCCGGAAGTTGATGAGCTCCGCCGCTCATGTGGTTTTCCGGGAATGAAAATTCTCCAGTTTGCCTTTGATTCAGATGAAACTAACAGCTATCTGCCCCACAATTTTACTTCGACCAATACTGTTGTTTATACCGGTACCCATGATAATGACACCACAGTCGGTTGGTATTATGATCCCGACATAGCTGAAAGCAGCAAGAATCGGGTCAGGCGTTACGCTAATGCCGACGGCAGCCGCATTCATTGGGATTTTATTCGCCTGGCTTACTCTTCAATCGCTGAAACCGCAATCATTCCTTTGCAGGATGTGTTGGGATTCGGTACGGATTGCCGAATGAACCGGCCAAGCACTAAGAGCGAAAATTGGCGCTGGCGTTGCGCCTCCCGATTCCTTAATGATGAAATAAGTCGGAATTTGCGAACCGAAGTTGTTTTTTATAATCGTTTGCCTGAGCTTAACAATAAAAACAATGAACTTAGGGCTCACTCAAAAATAACTTCGCATTCTAAGGCGCAATCTGAACATTTAGAAAAGTGGTCTGCAATTATGTAATCCAGAGGCGTAGCTCTGCTACGCCTGCGGTTGCATGCAATTAGATCACTTCTCTAAATGTCCATATTACACCTTATCTCTACTAATTTATTCTTGAGTGAGTCCTTAACGAAGATATTGATGATGTATATTTATGGTAGGATAGGAGTAAAATGTAATGAATGTTTTAATATTTAACGGATCACCCAGGAAAAAAGGCAATACAGAGATACTTTTGAATGCCGTAACCCATGGAATACGGAAAAATGGTGGCCGGGAGGAAATAATTCGCCTGGCTGATCTGGCAATCAGTCCATGTAGCGCCTGTGGAGGATGTGATAAGACAGGAAAATGCATTATACAGGATGACATGATCCCTCTGTATGAAAAAATTGATCAGGCGGAAAGGATAGTTATCGCTTCGCCGATTTATTTTTACGGGGTAACAGCTCAGACCAAGATTTTTATTGATCGTACCCAGGCAATGTGGAGCCGCAAATTATTGTCGGCCTCCAGTAAACAGCGGGATGAGAAGCCGAAGCGTAAGGGATTTTTTGTTTCGGTTGCTGCGACCAGAGGAGAAAAGGTCTTTGTCGGAGCCTCTCTCACCTTGCGCTATTGTTTCGATGCAATCGGTATATCCTTTGCAGAAGAGCTGCTGGTCAAAGGTGTGGACAAGAGAGGTGAAATGGCTGAAAAAACAGATGAAATAGAGAGGGCAAAAGAATTTGGCCACCAAATAATAAAATGATTATTCTTGTCTGATGACAACTAAATCTTGACAAACCCGCCAGTATCATTTAATTAAAATCTGCATTCATAATGGCCCCATCGTCTAGCGGTTAGGACGACGGCCTCTCACGCCGTAAACAGGGGTTCGATTCCCCTTGGGGTCACCAGGTGAGAATATTAGGGAAATCAGGCTATTCAGGTTGGTTCCCTTTTTTTTATTATTTTTTAACTACTCATGGGGTAAGCGCCTGATTAGTGCAAACTTCAGTATTTATAACTGCTCGGAATCTGCGTTTACCCGCAGGGTGCAAAGGATCAGCCACACGTTCCCCACCTACCCTAACGGCTTGAGCTTATTTTTTTCGATAAAGCAACATTTTTTCTGTAAATTTGTTTTCCCTTCGGCCCTTTCATTGCTGCGTTGAGTAGCGCTGTCAGCCAAAAATGTCAAGGCCAAGCCC
>JANTGB010000141.1 GCA_024763115.1 Desulfobulbaceae bacterium
CTGATCTGTATCAATCACAGGAATTGACCACGACTTGCCGTGACCACAAATTTTGCCGGGCAAAGTGAGTAAACCTCTTTCTGAATGGATATTCAGTCCGGTGCAACTTATCCACATCACAATATTTTGTCAACAAAAAATTACATATTAAAAAAAGATGAGATTTGTTGTTTTTTTCTTCACTTTCTTTTATCCTTTTTAAAAATAACTCCTTACCAGGTATACAGATTTTATGGGTAGAAGAAAAAAAAGAAGACGATGCCTGACCCGAATAAATGGCCAGATTTTCAAACCGGCAGGAAAACCCACAAGACAGCTGGAGGCAATAGATCTGTATCAGGATGAGCTGGAGGCTTTAAAATTGTGTGATCTCGAGGGGTTGACCCAGGAAGAGGCTGGAAGGGAAATGGATGTTTCAAGGGGAACTATTCAACGAATCCTGACCTCGGCCCGGCGCAAATGCGCCGAGGCCCTGGTCAGGGAGTGCTGCCTGGTATTTAAAAAATCGTAGTAACTATTCAGCTGCACTTCATCCGGAGTCTGCGCTTACCTGCACGCGATAAGTCTGTCTAACATAGCCATTAATATGCTGCGCCAGCCTTATCACGCACGGCTTAAGCACATCTGAACAGTAGCAAAGCGCCGTCATACTGATCGGTGGTTGGGGCAGTTTTTACCCCTACCTGAAGTTACAAATCGTAACTTAATGATTATGGCCCCCGCCCCCACAGGCCTGGCCCGGATCCATAATAGTGAGAGAACCGCTGATAAAGGCATCAAGGACGGACTGCGCATCTATATAAACATCCGGAGCCGCGTAATATACATCAATACCGACCTGATTAAACCCCATCAGGGGACGATACCCCATGCCGCCTACCACCAGGACATCAGCGTTCGCGGCTTTCAACATGTTAACCGGCACCAGGCAGCCGCCTTCCTGATGTTCGACATTGTTTAGAGTTTCAACATTGCTGATCTTGCCATCCTCAATATCCACCAGGGTAAAGAGGTCACAATGACCGAAATGGCCGGATCGGGTGGCGGACAGGCCGCCGGGACTGTTTGTAGGAACTGCAACTTTCATGTTAATACCTCACAATATTAAATAGTTAATAAATTGGTTATTTTTGTGCATAAACTCATATTTATATCTGATAGCCTCTTTTGTCAAGGTCAAGATATGTATAATCATGTTTTACCAATAAGCAATATGATGAACTCGTAAAAAGTCTTAACTCACCATGAAGAGCATGAAGAACATGAAGTTAACAAACCGATCTCACGTCTTTCTTTTCTTCGTATCCTTCATGCTCTTCATGGTAAAATAAGTTTTTACAAAACCATCAATATTAAATATAAACAACGGCCTGAAACATGAAGAACAAGCCTTCTTTTTTACCTTGCCGCCTTTTATTTTTTATTATTTTTTCCCTGCTGCTTTCTCTGCCCCAACCGCTCTGGGCGGTAAGTGGTAAGCTTAATATCAACCAGGCAGACAAAGAGCAATTACGGGAGCTCCCTTATATCGGTAATAAAAAGGCAGGAGCCATAATAAGTTATCGAAAAATTCACGGCCCCTTTAACCGGCTGGAAGATATTCTCCAGGTTGATGAAATCGGCCGGGAAACATTTGCGGCCATAAAATCATATCTTACCGTCTCAGGGCCGACAAATTTAACTGAAACTCCAACAAATACCGGCGGCAGGTCACGCCTCAGGAGAAAAATTATAACCCAACCAGGCCGGATTATTGTCCTGGCCGACAAGGAATATTACGAGACCCTGACCAGCCTTATTCAACACGCGCACCAGAGCATTGACCTGACCATGTTTATTTTTAAAACCACTAAATCACCAAAAAATAAAGCAGTTCTGCTGGCCGGAGAACTGGTTAAGGCGGCAAAAAGAAGGGTACGGGTGCGGGTTATTCTGGAAAAATCCGATTATGATGAGAGCTTAAACAGGGAAAACCGTCGGGTAGGCAGAAAATTACGTAAAAAAGGGATAAAGGTCATTTTTGACAGCCCCGAGACCACCACACATGCTAAGCTGGTTGTGATTGACAACCGTTACTGCCTGGTGGGCAGTCATAATTTTACTCATTCGGCCCTGGCCTATAACCATGAACTGTCCCTGCTGGTGGACAGCCGGACATTGGCCAAAGAGCTGCTTAAATATATGGACGAGATTAAATAAATGGAAATTACCGACACCCAGCTGAATAACGCGCAAAAATTTATCACCGAAGCCCTGCAGTTCCACCAGGACGGTGATCTTGAAAAGGCAGAAAAATTATATTGCCGGGTTCTGGATTTTGTCCCGCAATTCACCCTGGCCCATTTTAACCTGGGATTGATCTACTTTGCAGAGCAGAATTTTGCACAGGCAGTATATCATTATAAAGAAGCTGCCGCTCAACAGCCGGACGATAGCGATATACTTTTCAACCTTGCCCTGAGCCTGAAAAAAATGGGACGTCTCAACGAGGCCGTAGAAGTTTATTTCCAGGTACTGGCTCTCATCCCCCATGATCCGGAAGCCCATTATAATCTGGCCCTGGCCCTCCAGGCCCAACATGAATATGACCAGGCTATTCATCATTATCAGGAAGCCATTGCCTTAAATCCCGCTTACGGCCCGGCCCATAATAATCTCGGCTTTCTTTTCCAGCGCCGGGGGCGAAAAACCGAGGCGATAAAAACTTATAAAAAATTAATTGCCCTTAATCATAATGCCGCTTCGGCCCGCCACATGCTTGCCGCCCTCCAGGGAGACACCACTGCCGGCGCGCCGGACGAATATGTTCAGGAAATATTTGACAACTATGCCGCCAACTATGATAACAGCCTGGTAAATAACCTTGGCTACGAAACCCCGGGTCTGCTGCGCAGCCTGTTGTTTGAGACGACAACCTCTCCTCTCTTCAGCAATTGTCTGGATCTGGGCTGCGGTACCGGACTCTCCGGCGCAGCATTTGCCGATCTCTGTCAACGGATAAGCGGGATTGATCTTTCCGGCGGCATGCTGGAAACAGCGGCGGGAAAAAATATTTACCATGCCCTGCATCAGGGGGAAATCGTCAACTTTCTGGCCAAAAGCAAAGAACAATTCGACCTTTTTCTGGCCACTGATGTCTTTGTTTACCTCGGTGATCTTGCTCCGGTCTTTCAGGCTGTGAAAAAAAACGCCCTGCCGCCTGCCATGTTCCTTTTTTCCACGGAAAATACAGATAGCGGCTATATTATTCAACCCTCGGGGCGCTATGCCCACAGCACCAGCTACATTAAAACTTTAAGCCGGGAATATGATTTTGAAATCATAAAACAACAGGAATCGGGGATAAGAAAAGAAAAGGGGGAATGGATTAAGGGGAACCTGTTTCTGCTCCGGAATAATTAAGCCGGTATCTTGGCAAAGGAACGTTGTATAGCCTGGGTAAGCTGCTCCATATTGATAGGTTTCTGGATACATTCCGAGACGCCCAGGGCTCGAGCTTTTTCCATGGTAAAGTCGGCGCTGTAGCCACTGTTTAAAATAATCGGTATGCCGGGCCGCAGGGAAATAATTTTCATGATAAGCTCCTCACCGGTCATCTCCGGCATGGCCTGATCAGTAATCAACATATCAAAATGTTCGGGATTATTTTTAAAAAACAGCAGAGCATCAACGCTGTTGTTATATATCGTTACCTCATAGCCCAGTTTTTCCAGAATTATTTTTTCCAGAGTGATAATTGTTTCGTCATCATCGACCACGAGAATTCTTGCTTTGCTGTGTTTGTCAGGATTCATATTTTACTTAATCAATAATAGATAAACTTTTATTTTCCCTAAGTATACGACTGAAATCGGCACTGGGTAGCGGAGGACTGAAATAATATCCCTGCATCTCGTCACAGCCGAGATCTTTCAGAAATATAAGCTGTTCAACTGTTTCCACTCCTTCAGCGACAACTTCAAGACCCAGGCTCTTGCCCATTGATATAATTGCTGAAGTAATGGCAACATTTTCATCATCACTGGGGATATTATCCACAAACGATTTGTCGATTTTCAAGGTATTAATAGGAAACTGTTTCAGGTAATAAAGAGAAGAATAGCCGGTTCCGAAATCATCCATGGCCAGGAAAAGTCCTATTTCCGCCATTCTGGTCATCAGGTCAATGGCATTTTCTTCATTGGCCATAACCACGCCCTCAGTAATTTCCAGCTCCAGCCCTTGAGGCGGCAGACCGGTTTCTTCAAGAATTTCGTGAATCATTTCCAGAAGATTTTCTTCCTGAAACTGACGGGGAGAGAGATTAACCGCCACCCGGAGATCATGCCCTTTATCCCGCCATTTTCTGGTCTGGGCCGCAGCTGTATGAAGAACCCATTTGCCCAGAGGAATAATTAATCCTGTTTTTTCGGCCAGGGGAATAAAAACTGACGGAGAAATAATATTATTCTCGGACTGCCAGCGCACCAGGGCTTCCATTGAGACAATTTTCCCTGTTTGCAGATCAACTTTGGGCTGATAATAAACCCGCAGCTCTTCCTGCTCAATGGCCCGTCTGAGATTGGCCTCAAGATTCAGTCGGCGGGCCACCTCCTTATTCATGGCCGAGGTGAAAAACCGATAGGAATTACCGCCGCTCTCCTTGGCCCGGAACATGGCCATGTCGCCGTTTTTCAGCAGAGTCTCAGCGTCATCGCCATCATTAGGGAAAAATGTTATGCCGATACTGGCTGTCAGAAAAAAATCATGGTCTTTAAAATGAAAGGGGTGGGACATTGTTTCATGAATCAGTCCTGCCGTCTTGACCGCAGTTTCTTCATTTTTCATATCTTCAAGCAATATGGCAAATTCATCTCCACCAAGCCGGGCAACAATGCCGCGCTTTCCTATAGAGGAGAGCAGTCGCTGGGAAATTTCCTGCAGCATGCTGTCACCGGTTGTCGGCCCCATGCTGTCATTAATATGCTTAAAATTATCCAGATCAAGAAATAAAACAGCCAGCAGCTCGTCATGCCGTCGGGCATAGGTTAATGAATCCTGGAGGCGGTCTTGAAAGAAAACACGATTGGGCAGAGAAGTCAGGGCATCATGGCGGGCCTGATATTTAAGCTCATCTTCCTGACGTTTAATAACGGTCACGTCGTGGAAGACGCCCACATAGTTCGTCACCCTGCCCCATAAGTCTCGAAAGGTATTAATTGCCAGCCATTGTGGATAAATCTCTCCGTTTTTCCGCCTGTTCCAGATTTCGCCGCTCCATCTGCCGGTTTTGTTGATAGATTTCCACATTTTTTGATAAAATTTATTATCATGCCGGTTGGATTTTAAAAAATTAGTTTTCTGTCCTATTAATTCAGCAGGAGAATAACCGGTAATCAGAGAAACAGCGGGATTGACCATCTGAATTATGGTATCAGAATCAGAAACTATAATGCCATCCAGGCTGGATTCAAAAATTCGGGCCGACATGGCCAGCTGATTTTTCAAAAGAAGATGAGTTTTTACCCGGGCTTTTACTTCCAGGGCATGAAACGGTTTAGTGACATAGTCTACCCCGCCGAGTTCAAAACCCCTGGCAACGTGATTTTTGTCGGACATGGCAGTAATGAAAATGACCGGAATATCCCTGGTGGCATGATCGGCTTTTAAGCGGCGGCAGACTTCAAAGCCGTCCATTTCCGGCATCATAATATCGAGCAGAATCAGATCAGGCAGATTTTTTTTAATAAATTCAAGAGCCTTAACCCCATTCATTGCTATGCCAAGCCGATAATCTTCCCTGAGAACATCGGACAACAAATCAATATTTGTCAGGGTGTCGTCCACAATCAATATTAACGGTTTGGTATCAAGCATAATTTAAAAAATATAGTAACTGCACACAGGGCACCGCATATTTCCGGTGCTGCGTATTAGTCATATACGTAAGCCGGACTGATCGCGGAAATCTCCGGCACCCTGACAGTTACAAGTTAGGGGTTAGCGAATATCAGGTGCCTACTCCCGTGAGTAGTTACAATAAAAGGAATTAAGACAAAGGTGATTAATTAAATTCTCAGCAAAAAAAAAGAAAATGTCAAGTTATTACCGTCGGGTCTCACTTGTACTTTAAAGCTCTTGGAACACATTTAGAATAGTCGTAACCGTTCACCAGGGCACAAAATTTACGATAACCTTCAGTCCTGTAAGTGTTTACCAGTGCCTTAGGGCTCACTCAAAAATAAATTAGTAGAGATAAGGTGTAATATGGACATTTA
>JANTGB010000142.1 GCA_024763115.1 Desulfobulbaceae bacterium
CTATAGTGAACACGCCGAAACGAACAAATCTGGGGCACTATCCGAACATTTAAAGGGGTAGAGAAGGGTAGCTTTTACCCAACCCGAATATTTACGTATTTTTATTCAGATTACACCGCTCGGGGGTGTGATGCTGCTTCGACGCACTGCGTCATAAAAATCAGGCGCGGAGCGCCGATGGTTACGCAACAACGCAAAGCGGTGTTGCGAGAGAGAAG
Organism: Desulfobulbaceae bacterium; assembly: GCA_024763115.1. GTDB lineage: Bacteria > Desulfobacterota > Desulfobulbia > Desulfobulbales > SURF-16 > JANTFJ01. Next base: position 219 of record JANTGB010000142.1, read on the forward strand.
ATCATAGTGGATATTTTTTTAACATTTCTTTTTGATGGTTTTGTAAAAAGTCAAAATAGCGCGAGAACAACATTACCCTGACTGGTTGTGCTGTTCCGGTGTCTGACCGATTTTGACTTTTTGCGTGATCATTAAAATTTTTGGCAATTTTTTTAATGAAGGAGGAGGAGAAAGTATGAGGAGCCGAAAGTTTCTTTGCGTATTGGGAGTAATCCTGATGGCGCTCTTGGTCACCTGTGGTTATTCCCTTGCCGCTGAAGCAGCGGCAGAGGCGGGAGGTAAAATCCCTTTTACCACGGATATGGGAATTGTTATGGCCGTTTTGGTCATGGCAATTTTGATGTTCATCTTTGAATGGGTACGGGTAGATGTTGTCGGCTGGATAATGATGGTTATCCTGCCTATTCTCGGCGTTGTTTCCCCCAAGGAGGCAATCAGCGGTCTTTCCAGTAACGCCGTTGTCTCAATTATAGCAGTTATCATCATCGGGGCCGGCCTTGATAAAACAGGCTGTATGAATGTCCTGGCCCGGAAAATTCTTAAACTTGCCGGAAAATCAGAAAGCCGGATCATGACCCTGATTTCCGCTACAGTTGCCTTTATTTCCAGTTTTATGCAGAACATCGGCGCGGCAGCCCTGTTTATGCCTGCCGCCATTCGTATCGGCAAGCAGACCGGTATTCCGGTGTCCCGTATTTTGATGCCCATGGGTTTCTGCGCCATTATCGGCGGTACTATCACCCTGGTCGGCGCCAGTCCCACTATTCTCTTAAATGATCTTATTGATCAGTCCAACAGTCTTGGCCTGCTGGGTGTCAAGGTTGAACCTCTCGGCCTTTTTACCCAGACTCCCATTGGCGTTGCCCTGGTAACTGCGGCAATTATATATTTTATTATTCTGGGCCGTTTTATCCTGCCCAAAGGCGGTGGACAGGAAGATGCCGCTCTGCTGCCTTCCACCATTGCTGATACTTATAAGGAGATCGCTGCTCTTTTTGAACTGGACGTACCCCAGGATTTTAAAGCAAGGACTTTAAGTGAGCTTAGTGTCCGCACCAAATATCATGTTTCCATTGTCGGCGTATACAGTCCGGACAGTGGAATAAAAAATTATGCCCCTACCAAGGATGAAAAAATTAATCCTGGGGAAGTAATAACTATTATCGGTAATCAAGCCAACATAAAAAAATGCGCCAAGGAACTCGGCTTTCAGTTAAAAGAAGATCTTGAAATATTTGCCGAGGATTTTTCCCCCAATAATGCCGGTCTCCTTGAAGGTATTATTACTCCGCGCTCAGAGCTTATCGGTAAAACCCTGCGTGAAGTCAGTTTTCGAAAAACCACCCACGTTGTTCCTGTTGTCCTCTGCCGTGACGGCGCCTGCCAGTTTATGGATATAACCAACGAAACTCTTAAATCAGGTGATGCCCTGCTGCTATTTGGTCAATGGAAAAGCTTTCACGCCCTGAAGGAGCGGAGATCCTTCTCTTTCACTACTGAAATTCAGGGTGAAGTCATGCGTGAGGACAAGGCCAGAACAGCTGTTATCTGGCTTGGTGTAGCCATTGCTCTTGTTCTTGGTTTTGAACCGATTACCGCCCTGCTTGGTTTCCCCATGAAACTCTCCCTGTCCGTCTGTCTGTTGACCGGCGCTCTGGGAATGATCCTGACCAAGGTTCTGTCCGTTGATGAGGCCTATCATTCCGTTGACTGGATGACGGTATTCCTGCTCGGCGGTCTTATTCCGCTTGGTCTTGCTTTCCAGAAAACAGGAGCCGCCGCCTGGATTGCCACAACCATTATGAATGCCATCGGCAGTGTGCCTAATATTATATTCCTGCTGGTTGTCGGCCTGTTGACCTCCTTTTTTACCCTGGTTGTCTCCAATGTCGGCGCCACTGTCCTCTTGGTGCCGCTCTGTATGTCCATGGCGGTTCAGGCAGGTTCCGACCCCCGTATTACTGCCATGGTTGTAGCCCTGGCCGCATCTAATACCTTTGTCCTGCCGACCCATCAGGTTAACGCTCTGATCATGCGTCCCGGTGCTTACAAGACAACGGATTATGCCCGGGCCGGAGCCGGTATGACTCTGCTTTTCCTGGCTGTCCTGATCGGCATGCTTTATCTGTTCTATTAAAGTAACTGCTCACAGGGCACCGAACGGAGTCTACGCTTACCTCTTTCCGCGATCAGCCCGGCTTACGTATGACTAATACGCTGCGCCGAGCTGATCACGAAAATCTCCGGCCCCCTGTAATCAGTTACGATTACAGGGGTTAGCGAAGTTAGGACGCTTACCCCGTGAGTAGTTATCTATTAAAATGAATTAAAAATCGAGCGGCCTTCAGCGCGGCAATAAAAAACAGCCGGGTATGTTGTTATTTACGACATAATACCTAGGAGGCTGTCCGAGAATATAGAACCTACTGCAAAATCGGATAAATTGGCCCAATTTTTCGCTACGGCTTCTATTCTCGGACAGCCTCCTAGCTGTTTTTTGCTGATTATAATTAAGGATTGACGTTCAAATTAAAATGGAGAGTTATATATTATGAAATCATTAACAGGGGTCTTAACCCTTCTTTCGGCTGTTATTGTTCCCGGCCTGGCTCTGGCCTCGGGACACGGAGAACATGCCGGTGAAGCAGTGAGCCTGACCTCTACCATTTTCGGCTATGCTTCCGTAGGTCTTTTTGTCCTGGCCTATACCCTGGTAATTTTTGAAGAAAAATCTCATCTACGCAAGAGCAAGCCGGTCATGATGGCTGCCGGTATTATCTGGGTGCTGCTGGCTCTCTGCTACCGCACCGTCGGCATACCGGCGGAACAGGCCCATCACGGCATTATCCACAATATAACCGAGTATGCCGAATTGATGCTCTTTCTACTTTCAGCCATGACCTACATCAACTCCATGGATGAACGAAATGTTTTTCAGGCCCTGCGCTCCTGGCTGGTCAGTCGTGGTTTTTCCCTGCGCATTGTTTTCTGGATCACCGGCTTTCTTGCTTTTGTTATCTCACCGATAGCCGATAACCTGACGACCGCCCTGCTCATGGGCGCGGTGGTCATGGCCGTAGCCAAAGACAACAAAAAATTTATTGCCGTGGCCTGCATTAATATTGTTGTCGGAGCCAACGCCGGTGGCGCTTTTTCACCCTTTGGCGATATTACTACCCTGATGGTCTGGCAGAAGGGGCAGGCCGCATTTGGAGAGTTTTTCTATCTGTTTGTCCCGGCTTTGTTTAACTGGGTAGTGCCTGCCGCCATCATGAGCCTGGTGGTATCCAAGGATGTGCCAGAGGCCATGTCCGAAAAAATTCACATGAAATTCGGGGCCAGAAGGATTATGTTTCTCTTCCTGATGACCATTGTTACTGCGGTATCTTTTCATAACTTTCTCAACCTGCCGCCGGCAGCCGGTATGATGCTCGGTCTGTCCTACCTGGGCTTCTTCTCCTATTACATCAAGGTCAGGGAAAAACGGGCCATTGAATATGACCGGCCCCTGGGAATCGCCACCAAATGTCCGAATGATCCTTTTGATATATTCAGCAAGGTTGCCCGGGCCGAGTGGGACACCCTGCTCTTTTTCTATGGGGTTATTCTCTGCGTCGGCGGACTCTCCCAGTTCGGTTACCTGGCCATGGTTTCCCACCAGATGTATGACGGATTAGGCGCAACCTATGCTAACGTTCTGGTTGGTATCCTGTCCGCTATTGTTGATAATATTCCGGTAATGTTCGCCGTCTTGACCATGGAGCCCCATATGTCTCTGGGCCAGTGGCTGTTGGTAACCCTTACTGCCGGAGTCGGCGGCTCCCTGCTTTCCATCGGTTCGGCTGCCGGGGTTGCCCTCATGGGCACGGCCCGTGGCGTTTACACCTTTGGCGCCCATCTGAAATGGATGCCGGTTGTTGCCCTGGGCTATGCCGCCTCAATTTACTGTCATATTTTTATGAACAGCAAGTTGTTTGAAGTTTTTCTGCATTAAATCTGTTCATATATAGTAGGTACGTGAAGCGCCTGGAGTAAATTTAACTCCCGGCGCTTTTTTGTTTGCGTATGGGCACCTCTTGTGGGTACCCTTGTTAAAGCATGTACCAATTCGCAAGAAGGGCACCCACAAGGGGTGCCCCTACGGGTTAACAAAAATGGATAGGGACGAAAATATAAAATATAACCCAGAAATTCATCATCGTCGTTCAATCGATTTACGGGTATTAAATTGGCAGAAATAATCATAATGCCAAATCATTTCTACGGATAAACAAGAATGGATAGGGACGAAAAGCGGAAAATTATAACAGAAAAACTGGCTGAAATTGTCGGGCGTGAACATATAGCCACCAGCCGGGAAGAACTTCTCAGCTATTCCTATGACGGCACCGGTCAGGAATTTTTACCGGAAGCAGTCGCCTTTCCCGGTTCTACCGACGAAATAAGCCGAATTATGGTTCTGGCGGATCAGGAAAAATTTCCGGTGGTTGTGCGGGGCGCCGGCAGCGGCATGACCGGTGGTTCCCTGCCGGTTAAAGGCGGACTTGTCCTGGCCATGAGCCGTTTTAAGCGCATTATTGAAATTGATCAGGCCAATCAGATTGCGATTGTCGAACCTGGCGTGATTAACGGTCATTTAAGAGATGTGCTTAAGCCCATGGGCCTGTTTTATCCGCCAGATCCGGCCAGTCTTAATTTTTGTACTTTAGGGGGGAATATAGCCGAATGCGCCGGAGGGCCAAGTGCTGTAAAATATGGGGTAACCCGTGATTATGTCCTGGGACTGGAAGTGGTGCTGGCAGATGGCCGGGTTATTGAAACAGGATGTCGAACCGCCAAAGGGGTAGTGGGCTATGACCTGACTCGGCTCTTTGTCGGTTCTGAGGGAACTCTGGGGATTATTACCAGAATAATCATGAAACTGCTGCCCCTGCCCACTGCGGCAATAACATTTCTGGTCTGTTGCCGCAGTATGCCTCAGGCCACCGGCCTTGTGCGCCTTATCCTTGAACAACTGCAGCCCAGGACCCTGGAGTTTATGGATAAGACCGCTATCGCCCTGGTAAAAAACAGACTGCCTTTTGCTTTATCTGCGGAAACTGCGGCCATATTACTGATTGAAGTTGATGGCAGCCCTGTTTCGGTAAAAAATCAGGCAGCACAACTAGCCGATTTTCTAGACCGACAGGATGTTCTCAGTTATCAACGGGCTGATAACAGGACAGAGGCAGACCTGCTATGGCAGGCCCGGCGGGCTGTTTCGCCGGCAGCCTTTGCTCTCAGACCCGACAAGATAAGTGAAGATGTGGTTGTTCCCCGCAGTAAAATACCAGAGCTTGTAACCTTTACCGAGGAGTTGGCCCGCAAGCATAATCTGCCTGTTTTTACCTTCGGCCATGCCGGGGACGGCAATATTCATGTTAATATCATGCTTGACAAGAAAAACAAAGATGAGTTAGAACAGGCGGAAGAAGCTAAAAAAGCGCTTTTTCGTGAGGTGATAAGGCTTTCCGGCACCTTATCAGGTGAGCATGGTATTGGTAACACCAAGTCGCGTTTTTTACCCTTGGAACTTGGTTCCGAGACTATTAAGCTCATGCGGCAGATTAAAAAACTTTTTGATCCTCACGATATCCTTAATCCTGGAAAAATTTTTCCTGAGGATCAGTCTTGATTAACCGTAATTATTGGAGAATATTAAATGTCCGAAATCAGAATGACAGGAGAAGTTCGTACCGATTATGAATGTGAAACTACCGGCATGCCTGCTGAACGCTGGGGTGAGGCGGTTTTCAAGATTGGCGAGGAAGAACTTGTTTTTGAGGTCAGTGTTGAAAAAAATGTTATTGTTGCCATTATGGCTGGTGAAGATGCCATGTGGAAAGGTACCCTTGAAGGCTTGAAGCAGATGCTGAAAAGCCAGATAAAGGGCTAGTAAATGTTCGGCTAGCACCCCACGGAGTCTACGCTTACCTCTTCGCCCGTTTAGGCGTGATTCACATAGTATACTATAGTGAACACGCCGAAAC